>JAITIK010000081.1 GCA_031279555.1 Treponema sp.
ATTCGCTGCGGCGACCTGTTCGAGCGGGCGCTATACGCAAAAGACGTGCTTTCAGAGGAGGAACGCGCGGAGTTTGCCGTCTGTGTTGAAGAAATCACCACAAGTGTTAAGCCACTGGCCGCTGACTGAGCGTAAGAGTCTCTGTCAACAGCGCGCTTGACGCTGCGGACGACAGTTTGCAACTAAAGCCGATAAGGGTGTCATGCTCGTTTAAACGGGATAAGCAAACTAGCGAAGCGGCCGCTTGTCTGCGGTTCGGGCATTCGGGACATCAGTTTTACCTCCATATCAGTATAAAAAAGTTCCGCTTGAATTCATGGAAACCGCCGTTATCCGCTCATTCGTTATCTGTTCTTCCTGAAGCGCGTGAAAAATCCGCTCCAACACGCCGTTTTCACAGATATATCACAGATATAAATGAGGGCGTCAAGGAGCCGCCTGCCATTGACTTTCACATTCCCCCGCTGTTCCTGTGTTAATTTCATGCCTTGCGCATGTCATATTATTAGTATGAATAGGTCATAGTTCTGCGGAACGCCCAAAGTCAAAGACCACCGGCATAGCGGATGGCTTGAGGAAGCCCCCTTAAAGGGGGCGATCCACTTGCAAATATTTTTCCTTCTTCAGAATGCTTTGGTTGGCGCTCCGCCCCACTCTTATTTCCTGAATTCTTCGCCACAATATATTCATTATTTATTAATCTGGCAAATACAATGCTATCACACGCCTTCGGCGCCGACTTATTAGATTCCCCACAACCAATTTACTTTTCGTTATTCGAATCACGCGGGACACGGCTTAACCTTTTCAAGTCTCACCGGCATAGCCGCTGGGTTTATCAATTCCAATAAATTTCATTTGGCTGCAAGAATGCGTTCGTGTCTGAATGACGCTTAAAGTCATCAATATATGATGCAGTTCCAAAACTTCAGTTTTGGAACTGCATCTATCTTTTATTTATAAAAAATGTAAATAAATTTGTCTTTCCGCCGATATATAAAATGTAGGGTATGCAGTTCCCCTCCCAAATCACTGTATACCCTTGCCTCAAGGGGGGCGGAGCCAGCGTCAAAATGCGTTTTGAACTGGCTCTTTTTTTTTGTTCATAAAAGGATATTGTCATATGACTGAAAAACTTGTTTGTAAGACGCCCTTCTCGCGGGGCTTCAATTTTTCCCGTTGGTTTGAAGCGCGTACGATAGATGCGCTTCGCTTCAATATGTTTGCCAAAAAGGATTTCGAGAATGTAAAAAGCATCGGAGTGGATCACATCCGTGTGCCTATACGGGCGCATGATCTCGTTATAGACGCCGAGTACACCTTGCATCCCCTGTTGCTGACCTACTTCGATCAAGCCGTCGATTGGGCGGAAGAATTGGGGCTGTACCTCCTGCTGGACAACCATACGTTTAACACCTTGCTTTCCGACGGCAAGAATGAAAGGCTGGAATTCGCTCTCTGCAAAACATGGGCGCAACTTGCGGAACACTATAAAAACCGTGGCGACCGTCTCATATTCGAGGTGTTTAACGAGCCGCATGGTATAACCGGCGAAGCGTGGGGCGCCATACAGAGGCATGTTATTGAAGTTATCCGCGCTATTGACGCCGAACGTACGATCATTGTGGGTGGGGTTCACTATAATTCCATTGAGGAGCTAAAAACCATCCCGGAATACCCTGACAAAAACCTGATCTACACTTTCCATTACTACGATCCCCATGTGTTCACCCACCAAGGCGCCCCGTGGGACGCCATACCCCTCACATCGCTTAAAGGCATGCCCTTTCCGTGGGATTCTCCCCGTATGCCGCCCCTGCCCGATGATTTAAAAGGAACCTACTATGAAAAAGTCTTTGCCGAATACAATGTCCTTTCCTCCAGAGAAACTATGGCATCCAGCCTTTCCGAAGCCGTAGCCTTTGCCAACAAACGGCAGGTCCCGGTCTTCTGCGGCGAGTTCGGTGTTTTTATGAGAAATTGCATACGGGAAGACCGCATCCGCTGGCACGAATTGACGCTTGAGCTTTTCAGGGAACGGGACATAGGCTGGACGATCTGGGACTGGTATGGAGATTTCGGCGTGTTCAAAAAGGGCAAAGACCGCAATTTTAAGACCGATCTGGACCCGGATATCATCAAGGCGCTGGGACTCGCCATGCCGGTATAATGCCAGCATAAAAAAGGCGGAGAACCTTCATGTATGAAAGTTCTCCGCCGCAACAGTTCCGGTAAAACTCGTGGTTACGCGAATTTCGCTATGGGTACGAATGTTTCAGGCTTGAGGCTTGCGCCGCCGACTAACGCCCCGTCAATGTTCTCTTTTGCCATTAGTTGCGCCGCATTGTCAGGCTTTACCGACCCGCCATACTGGATGCAGATGTCCTTTGCGGCTTCCGCTCCGTACAGCCGTTCGATAACCGTCCTGATATAGGCGTGAATGGCGTCCGCATCTTCGGGCGTCGCCGTTTTGCCGGTGCCGATAGCCCAGACCGGCTCGTACGCGATGGTCACTTTGGCAAGATCCGCCGCGCTGACGCCGGAAAGCCCCCAAATGGCCTGGCTTTCGCATACGACTTCGGCTTGACCCGCTTCACGCTCTTCAAGGGTCTCGCCCACGCAGAGAATCACATCAAGCCCGTGTTTCAGGGCGAGCTTCACCTTCTTGTTAATGAGGGCGTCGTCTTCCTTATAGGTATGCCGGCGTTCGCTGTGTCCAAGAATCACGACTTGTACGCCCAGATCCTTGATCTGCAACACGGACACCTCTCCGGTATGCGCACCCTGCTCCTCTGCGGCGATGTCCTGCGCCCCAAGAAGGATGTTGCTCCCTTTGACGATGGAACCCACGGTTTCAAGCGCCGTAAACGAAGGCGCGACGAGGTACTTGTGCTTGCCGTCCCGCAACTGGCTGACCAGCGCCTTCGCCAAATCAGCGGCCTCGGCGCGAGTTTTATGCATCTTCCAGTTGCCGGCGATGTAATAGTGTCTAGTCATATAGTTTTCCTTTTTTAAACGGGGCTAAGTCCCCGTTCCTGCGGTTGATCACCCTCTGCACACTTCAATGCCGGGCAATTTTTTGCCTTCCAGCAACTCAAGCGACGCGCCGCCGCCGGTGGATACGTGGCTCATCTTGTCCGCAAGGTGAAATTTGTTGACGGCCGCGACCGAATCGCCGCCGCCGACCACCGTAATGGCGCCCTTCGCCGTTGTCGCCGCCACCAGTTTGGCGACTTCTTCGGTACCTTTGGCAAAAGCGTCGAATTCAAACACGCCGACCGGCCCGTTCCACACGATGGTCTTCGCCTTGTCAAGCGTTTCCTTGTATTTGGCGATGGTTTTCGGTCCCACGTCAAGCCCCATGAGGTTGTCGCTCAGATCAACGCCGTCAACAGGGACAGGCGCCGCAACAGCGTCAAAGGTTTCCGCGCCCACCTGATCCAACGGCAACACGATTTCCACGCCGGCGGCCTTCGCCGCGTCAAGAATCTTCTTCGCCGTTTCGATCTGCTCGTCTTCCACCAAGGACTTGCCCACCTTGTGTCCTTGCGCCTTGAAGAAGGTGTACGCCATGCCGCCGCCAATCACAAGGGCGGATGCGTTTTTCAAGAGGCTTTCCAGCACCGCGATCTTGGATGAGACTTTCGCCCCGCCAATAATGGCGACCAGCGGTTTCTGCGGACTGGTTACGATGGGTTCAAGGTAATCCACCTCTTTTTCCATAAGGAAGCCAGCGACCGATATAGGCGCGAATTTGGCGATGCTCGCGGTGGAAGCGTGATCGCGGTGCGCGGTGCCGAATGCGTCATTCACAAAAATGTCGCCGTAACCCGCAAGCTCCTTGGCGAGCTTGTCGCGATCAGCGGCTTCTTTGGCGGTTTCTTCTTTATGGAAGCGGGTGTTTTCCAACATGATGATGGCGCCATCGGGCTGCCCGTCAATAAACGCCTTCTGACCGAAACAGGAATCCGCAAACGCGACGGGTTTGCCGATCTTTTTCGAGAGATATTCCGCCACCGGTTTCATCCGGTGTTTGCCCGCTATGTACGTGTCGTAGTCAAAAGTCTTGCCGTCTTTTTCAGCCTTTTCCTTGGCTTTCTTGGCGTCCTTCGCCGGATCGCCTAAATGAGACATAAGGGTAAGCGTCTTGACGCCTTGATCCAGAATGTACTGAATGGTGGGAATAGCCGCCGTGATACGGGTGTCATCCTGAACAACGCCATCCTTCATGGGAACGTTGAAATCAACGCGCATGATAATCCGTTTGCCTTTCAGATCAACGGATTTAACTGTTTTGATAGCCATAATTGCCTCCCAATTAGTTTGAAAATTTTTAATTTTTAAAAATGTCTGACTATTATAGAAACTTTCCTAAAACGCGCGGGGCGACAGTTTTGGAACAGGCTCTATACTTTTTTATATGCGGAAGCGCTCGAATGATCGCTCCTCCATATAACGCCCCGCCCTAAGGCGGGGAAATGCAGAAACGGCGCATCGGTTCACTTGAAGGCAAGGGGAACGCGCAGGAAAGAATTGTTACATTCTCTTCGCAACATCCCCATCATGCGCATGTTTTGGTTGCGCTTATTTCTTGCTGTCGATGTACTTCAGCAGATCAACGACCTTGTTCGAATACCCCCACTCATTATCGTACCATGACACCACTTTGAAGAAGCGTTTTTCACCCTTGAGGTTGTTTTGGCTTGTCGCAAGGTGATCGTAGATCGAGGTGTGAGCGTTATGAATGATATCGGTGGAAACAATTTCTTCCTCACAATAGGCGAGGATGCCTTTAAGATAGGTCTCTGAAGCCTTCTTGAAAGCCGCGTCAATTTCCTCAATGGAGGTGTCTTTTTCCGAGCGGAAGGTGAGATCCACGACGGAACCGGTGGGAGTCGGGACGCGGAAGCTCATGCCGGTGAGTTTGCCCTTGGTTGAGGGGAGGACTTCGCCCACGGCTTTAGCCGCGCCGGTGGTGGACGGAATAATGTTGATCGCCGCCGCGCGTCCGCCGCGCCAGTCTTTCTGGGAAACGCCATCCACGGTTTTCTGGGTGGCGGTGTAGGAGTGGATCGTGGTCATAAGGCCGGTTTCAATGCCGATGCCTTCTTTCAAAATAACATGAACAACCGGCGCCAAGCAGTTCGTAGTGCAGCTTGCGTTGGAAAGCACATGGTGCTTCGCCGGATCGTATTCGTTCTCGTTCACGCCGATGACAAACGTTTTGATCGGCTTTTCAGGATCCGCCGATTTGCCGGGCGCGGAAATGACAACCTTCTTCGCGCCTGCCGCGATATGACCATACGCTTTCTCATTGGTGTAGATGCCGGTGCATTCAATAACGTATTCCACGCCGAGAGCTTTCCACGGGAGGGTGTCGGGCGTCTGCCCCTTGCCGGAAATACATTTGATCTCATGTCCGTTGACAACGAGGACATCTTCGCCTTTAGTCTCGATTTTTGCGTTCATCCTCCCCTGGGTGGAGTCATACTTAAGCTGATAGGCAAAATACTTCGCGTCGGTTGAAAGATCGACAACCGCAACAACGTCAATTTTGTCTTTCCCGAGTAGATCCTGCCCTACGAGAGCTTGAAATACAAGGCGTCCAATACGCCCAAAACCGTTAATTGCTACTTTCACAAAAAACCTCCAAAATAAAAATTTATAATTAGATTGTATGATGAAAAATACAAATAGTCAAGTGGAACCGTGGAACCGCGCGACGATTGAAAAGCGGCGCTATCCAGCGCCCGGCTGTCTATACGTTCCCTCGTAATTGTACACCGCAAGCCCGCGCGATTTTGACAAGATCACCGTGTCATAATACAAATATTGATACCCGCGATTCTTATGCTTGTCAAAATAATATATATCATTGCGCCAATGTCCGCGCCACCATTGTTTGCATAAAATCATGTCGTCCGCTTCGTCATTTAAAACAGCGACTTTGTCAAAAAATTTGTCGATGTTCGCCATTTTATACCGGGCTTTCTTGTTTATGCGGTTCGGTCCGGTATGAGACAAAACAAAATCAAAAGAACGCTCTTTCTTGAGCAGCGTAAAAAGCTCCTCTTTTTCCCGTTCCGGCCAGTATTCATTTTCCCGCCAGCTTATATTGGGGATTCTATACGCCACGTCAATCGACAAAGCGCCGCCCGGAGCCAAAAACGTAAACCCGTCAATGGCGCATTTCTTCCCCCCTTTTGAGGTAGCGACAAAAGGATTTTCATGTATTTTATAAACCGTTTCCCCAATGCCAATGCCGGCTTCCTCTACATCAACCATCATGCCGAGCATAGGCTCGTGATTGCCGATAACGCACAACACCGGAAACGGGCGGTGTGAGAGGACGCGAAAATTATAGGCGCCGGTTCTCTGATTCTTATGCCAAGTATCGTATGGCGTCACATTGCCCCTCCATACCATGAGATTAATGTTCTTTTCGTGACGCGCGATAATTCGCCCTCTGCATTCGCGTAAAAATCACCTGAAAATAAAATCGCCGTTTCCCATCCGTTTTGAACAAAGGGACAACTTGTGAAAGCCGCTCCCCTTTGTCATGTCATGGGCTGGATGCCGGTTGCAGCAGATCCTTAAAAAGCTCCTCAACGGCGTGTTTCGGCGCCGCGCCTATGTGTTTTCTGACAATCTTGCCGTCTTTGTACACAACGAGACAGGGAATCGACGTAATGCCGTGCTGTCTCGCCAGTTCGTCTTCTTCGTCAACATTTACCTTGCCGACTTTGAGCCGTCCTTCATACTCCGTGGCGATGTCCGCTATAAGAGCGGCTATCATCCTGCACGGTCCGCACCATGGCGCCCAGAAATCGATCAACACCGGAAGAGGGGATTGCAACGCCTCTTCGTTAAAATTATCCATACATATCGTCATTTCGCTCATATATACTCCTGTTTCCCTTTACCGGGAATCTTCCTCAAAACCGCCGCCTATAGAGGACGCGTCCTGAAAAGTTTTTTCTAGAAAAAATTGCGCAAGCTAGGAGCCTGTCACGCTTGTAGATTTTTCAGTACTTTACGCCTCGCAAACTGCCATCGAACCAAAGATTCGCAGGATCCCTATAATTGTGGTTTTTGCGGTACAAAATGGCGCAAAAACCTACAAATGCAACAGGCCGCCGGCTTTTCTCAAAACTAACCCGAACATAAGTTCGCTGAACATAAGTTCGCGTTTTGGGAAAAGCTCTTTATTTACGGATATTATATGCCCTATATAATAAACTCTACCCTGCCGGCATTTTTTTTTGCCGGTTAAAAACCGGCGCATGGCGGCATCCTTTTCAAAAATTCCGCGCCCGGATATTGTGGCGGACGCCGCCAAATCAGGTAGGCGGCGAATTTCTTCGCGCTGTCAAAGCGGTCTTCCACACGGAATTCCACGTATGCAGGCGCTTTCGCGGCATGGGCGTATTCAATGGCCAATCTCTTCTGTCTGGCGGCTTCAAGACAGAGACGGGATTTCAAACGCCGCCATACCACAGCCCCGCCGCAACCCGGATACATCCTTATTAAGCGCGCAATTCGGCGACTAAATCCAGCAGTTCGGCGGATTTTTTCTTGAGCGCCTGCAGTTCCTCATCAACCTCAGAGATCGCCTTGTTGTTGTTCAGCGAGATGCCGCTCACCTCATTCACCAGCGATGTTATAGACTTGGTGGACGCGGATTGTTGTTCCACCGCCGACACAATTGATTGAACCTGAAGCATAACGTCATTAACGATGGTCGAGGCTT
>JAITIK010000088.1 GCA_031279555.1 Treponema sp.
ATATGCGGGAACTGATTGCGCCGGAAAACGCGCGCGATCCCCTTCCGCCCCCATCTCCAAAAATCGCAGCCCATGCCTCCCGCCGATTTCCTCGCGCGCTTCTTCCAGCGTTTTATCTATTTCTTCGCTAACGACTATACGCCTGTATTTCGCTGGACATACGATGTGACATGACAATACCGGTACATTGTGGGATTTACGTATATATTCGCTCATTCTCACATTCTATCATTGTTTTTATTTGTTTTTAACCGCCACAAGCGACGGGTATTTACCCCAAGGGAATAAAAAATCCCCGCCGCAGAGCGGCGGGGTATTGAAGATTTCTCCTTGAAGATGTGCGTATGCGGGGAAACAAATCCCCCGCACCCCCAGGTTTTAACCGCCCCAAGGAGCGGGGTATTAAACCCCCAAGTGAAAATAAATATGCAACGCGGCGCCCTATTTGCCGCCGTGCATCTCAATAAGCGTTGAAAGCAGTTTTTTCTGTTCTTTTCTCGGCGAGATAATATCCACAAATCCTTTTTCTTGTTGAAATTCGGCGCGTTGGAAGCCTTGCGGAAGGCTTTGCCTGATAGTTCCCTCAATGACGCGGGGCCCCGCAAAGCCGATGAGCGCGCCTGGCTCCGCGATGATGATGTCGGCGAGCATGGCGAACGACGCCGTAACTCCGCCGGTAGTCGGATCGCACAGCACCGCGAAAAAGGGGACTCGCGCTTCGTCAATATCCGCCGCCGCCGCCGCAGTCTTCACCATTTGCATAAGGCTGAAAATGCCCTCCTGCATACGCGCCCCGCCCGATGTCGTATAGAGGATCACGGGCAGTCTTTCTTCCATCCCCTTGCGTATAGCGCGGCTTACCTTTTCTCCCACGACAGACCCCATTGAACCGCCCATAAAATTGAACGACATAAGCCCCAAAACAGCCAGCTTCCCTTCTATCAAACATGTTCCGGTGATGACCGCATCCTTCATTTGGGCTTTCGCCTCTGCTTCGGAGAGCTTTTCCTCGTAGCCCGCAAGCTCAATCGGATTCAAAGAACGGAGATTCGCGGAAAACTCGATAAAACTGCCTTCATCGGCAATATATTTGATACGTTCCAACGGTTCCATGCGGAAATGATGCCCACATGAGGGGCAGACCTTTAAATTCTCATCAACAACCGTTTTGTTTTGCCCCGTATTGCAATTTGGACACGTTACAATAATTTCTTCACTAGACATGCTCGACCTCTTTCGCAATGCTCCCATAGTACGACGTATCGAAACCACCGGAACGGAAAGTTTTTTCCTTAATAATGTACTCCTGTTGCATCCGGTTTGTCCGTATGCCTTCAATGACCAATTCGGACAGGGCGCGTTCCATCTTGGCAAGCGCCTGCGCACGGTTCGCCGCGTGAACGATCAATTTTCCGACCATTGAATCATAGTACGGCGGCACCAAGCAACCTTCCGATAAAAAGGTGTCGAATCGCACGCCAATGCCGCCCGGAACCGCCAGCTTCGTGACGCGACCAGGGCTTAAAGCGTTGATACGGCATTCTATGGCCCAGCCGGAAAGCCGTACGTGGCAATCGCCGCCGTCCGAGCCGTCAATTTCCAGCGTGTTTTCCGTACAGGCGAGTATCTGTTGGCGAATAATGTCAACGCCGGAAACGCATTCGCTTACCGGATGTTCAACCTGCACGCGGGCGTTCACTTCCATAAAGTAGAATACGCCGTCTTCGACAAGGAATTCAATGGTGCCTGCTCCGCAATAACCGAGTTCGCGGAACATGTTCACCGCGCCTATCTTCATTTGCCCGCGCATGGCGTCCGTTACGCCCGGAGACGGGCTTTCTTCAATAAGTTTCTGATGGTTTTTCTGTACGGAACAGTCCCGTTCCCCCAGAACCGCAACCTTTCCCTTACCGTCCGCGAGTATCTGAAGCTCCACGTGACGGGGCTTTTCAACAAAGCGTTCAATAAACACCCGCTCCTCGCCAAAATTGGCGAACGCCTCGGAACGCGCTATCCTGATGTTTTCTTCCAAGTCCGCTTCACGCCTGACAATGCGCATACCCTTGCCGCCGCCGCCCGCCGCCGCTTTGATGATGACCGGAAACCCGATGCCCTTCACCAGTTCGAGCGCGTTGTCTGCAACGACATCTTGGGTGCCGGGCGTAACCGGCAGACCGAATTTCACGGCGGCGGTCCGCGCCTTCACCTTATCGCCAAGCATCTCGATGATTTCAGGCGATGGCCCTATGAAAACAAGCCCTTCCTGACGGACGGATCGCACGAAGTCCGCGTTTTCCGACAAAAAGCCCACACCCGGATGAATGGCGCCGCATTTTGTTTTCAACGCGGCGGCAATCAGGTTGTTCCGCGATAGGTAGCTGTCTTTTGAAGCCGGAGGCCCGATGCACACGCTTTCATCCGCCTTAGCGGTATGCAGGCTGCCTTTATCCACCGTTGAGTACACGGCGACCGTTTTGATTCCCATCTCCTTGCATGTTCTAATGATGCGGACCGCGATTTCACCGCGATTGGCGATTAGCAGTTTGTTTATCATTATCCCTACAACCGTTTTACCTCGAAAAGAGGTTGCCCGTATTCAACCATGTCTCCGCTTTTGGCTTTTATCGCAAGAATTTCACAGTTGAATTCGGCTTCGAGTTTGTTCATCATCTTCATCGCCTCAAGGATGCACAGCGTCTCGCCGGACTTGACCTTTGAACCCGCCGTAACAAAGGGCGGCGCGTCCGGTCCCGGGGATGCATAGAAGGTGGCCACAATCGGGCTTGTGATGGCTTCGCTCGCTTCGCCGGCAAAATCCAGCGTTTGAGGCTCGGCGGGCGGCGCCGTTGGCGCGTCATGCCGGGGGTTTGTGGAAACGCCGTCCGTCCGCGCCTCGCTACGCGGCGCATCATGCGCGGAAACAACGTTCAGCTTGACGGCTTCTTTCTTTTTGAGCGTAAAATGGACGGTTCCATCGTTAAAATCAAGTTCTGCGGCGGATCCTTCGTTAAATTTGTCGAACAACGACAATATCAGTTTGCTGTCCATACTCTTCCTTAATACAACAGGAGCGGCGCGTCGGCGTCATAATCAACGCCTTCAACGTCAAAACCGTGGGCTTCAAGAAAATCGTGTTTGAAGCCGCTGACATCCGTATCCGTCCACACGTTTTTTTCGGTAATGGCGTTCATAAGGGCAAGCGTCTCCTTCTGGACGTCATCGCGCATCTCAAGATCGTCCAAGCGGATGCGCCCCGCCTCATCAACCGGCGTTTTATCAGGGTCTCCAGCCGCCTCCGGCGTATAGAGCCGCTCGCGGTAGAGCCGCGTTATTTGCTCAATGCAACCTTCGTGCAACCTCTTGCCCTTCATAACCTTGAAAAGGCAGGACACATAAAACGGAATGATCGGTATGACCGCGCTGGCGCGGGTTACCAGCGCCTTGTTCACCGAGACAAACGCCCTTTTTAAGGTTTCCGCGCCGTTTTTCTCACGGAACCGGCTGTTTATCGACTTACACGCGCGTTCAAGGTCTTCTTTCGCTTTGCCGATAGTACCGTTTTTGTAAATAGCCCATGAAAGTTCGGGTCCTATATACGTATACGCCACGGTACGGGCGGACGGCGAGAGCATATCCGCGTTTTCAAGCGCGTCCATCCACAGTTCCCAATCTTCTCCGCCCATGACCTTAATGGTCGCGGCTATTTCTTCCGGAATCGCGCCTTCTGCGTTCGCCGTAAACATCTTGCCGGTCATCATGTCAACGGTTTTTCCCGTATAGGAGCCGCCTATGGGTTTGATCACCGATTTGTACATGACGCCGGTTTTGGGATCAACGCGCACCGGAGACGCAAGCGAGTAGACGACCAGATCGATGCGGGGCTTTATACCAGCTTTTGCGGCGGCCTCTCTGATCGCTTGGATGGCCTGGATTTTTATCTCGCCGGAAAAAGCGTCGCCATTCAGCGTTGACGAGACGAGTCCCGCTTCCGCAACGTGTTTGTCAAATGCAAGATTATTGTAAAACCCGGGCGTGCCGGGTTTTGATTCGGAAGCGGGTTTCTCCAACGAAACCCCGACGGTTGCGGCTCCGTACCCGAAAGCCGCGGCTATGCGGCTTGCAAGCCCATAGCCTGTCGAGCAACCGATGACAAGCGCCAATGCGGGTGGCGCCGCCTTTTGCGGCTCTGAATTTTTTGGATTTTTTAAAAAGCGGTTCTTGACATACTCTATCTGCCGTTTCACCACCATTTCGCACCCTATAGGGTGGCTGTTGATGCAGATATTGTTACGAACCATAGGTTTTATTATCATAAATCACCTCATTATAATATATGACATTTTTTCATGCTTTTGTCAAGATAAAGGCGCAAAAGATTTTTTGCCTTGCAACGATTGGGTGTTCAACGCCCAGACGGTTATCCTTCCAGTCGAGCCGTCTGCGCTGACCGTTCCCACTATCACAATACCCGCTCCGAGTATACTGCCGATTGAAACGGCGGAATTATCGCTGACCTCGCCGGACAGTTGGAAATTTTGCTCCTCCGTATCTGGTCAAGCCGCGCCCTGTCCACAATGGTGAACCGCCTCGCGCCGACAAGATTGAATTCAAGCTCCCGACGGTGGTTTCCGATATGACCATACTATTTGAGCCGATGCTCAAAACCGCTATTGTGGTGTTTTGCGGTATTGTTTTTATCAACTCGGCGCTTATCGTCGCCGCCGAGCCCTGCAATTTGGCCTGTACGCTTTGCTCCAGACATCTCGAACCTGAAGCGGCTTTGTATAAACCACATCGCCGGTAGCGGTTATTTTCTGAGTGTCGCCCATGCCCCCAAAACCTATTGAAAACCGACTCATAGCTCCACTTAGCGACGTTGCTGGGGAAATCCGCGCCCAACGCTCCTATCATTATACCAACTCCAGAAATCGCCAGCGCCCCAACAATGTTTAACGCATCCCAATCCGATCCGCCGCCGCTTATAACAATGTTCCTTACGTCTATATTCCCGTACTTCCCATATTCCCGCGCCGCCGCCTTTTTCAATTCAGCGTAGGCTTTGTTTCTTATGTTTGATTTGTTGGGAATATGAAAAAACTGATATGAGGTGAATTCAACCGTAACGGAATCAACCACGTCCACTTCCTGCCTTTCCCGCGCCGTCATCGTCTTGTCTTCCAAAAAAACGCAGGAAACTAGAAATCCTAATCAATACTACGGCGCCGATTGCGCCGCGCAAACCGCTCTTGTTCATATAAACCTTCCTTTGCGCCACATCGTTTATGGTTTATGGCGTATATCGTTCCGGCGGTATGCGATGGTTTTGCAGGGCGAATAAGCAAACCGGAGGTTTGCAACCCTGCAAAACTGTGGGTGAAGTGTGCTGTGGGAATGGAGCGCAGCGGAATGACCTAGTCACACGGAACCCCCGAGGGCCGTTAGGCCCCGGAGCATATACAGTCCCGTTAGGCGAAGTATTATTTATCACTATTTTCCTTGTCCAAGTCTTCCATGACGCCCTCCCGCCAATCTTTATCCGCTATAAGATTATCCTCCGCTTCGTTGCCACCCCTTGTCGCCGGGCGCAATCGCATATATATATCAACATGCCATCTAACAAACCTCTTGTCAACATGCAAAAAGCCAACAAAAGCATAATA
>JAITIK010000106.1 GCA_031279555.1 Treponema sp.
GGGAAGCGGGACGTAAAGGCGGCGAAAAAGCAGGGGAAGAGGATAAAAGAGCCGGGGATAAGCTATGGCCGCGCGGCGGCGGACGGCTGGGAAAGGCTTCCGGCGACATTTGGAGAAGGCCCGCGTTTGGCTGGGAGGGAATATGCGGCGGGGGCGGAAGGGGGCGATCTCCGGCTGAGGCGCCGGATACGGAGGGCGTTTCGGAGCGCCCGCCGTTTTTCGCAGAGATTATTCAACCATCTGAAATCGTTTGATACGGCCTTCTTTTACATCAATTACGGTTTCGTTTGAGGCTCATCATACTTTGTGGATCGCCTTCAAAATTTTTATTTGACTTTTCAGGAATTCTGTATTAGCATTAACATTAATATCCATGTGAACCTCGCGAGAAGGAGAGAGTGTGACAAAAAAAGAACTGCCAAAGATCCATTTTTATGATCAAGATTTTGTAGATATTTATGAAAAAACGTGGGCTTGGGTTCAAGATTCTTGGAGATCAGGCGGAGAAAAGAAATCTAGCGGGGATAGACCGGCGGGATGTCCGATAGAAGGAGTTTTTTTTTCTTATCAGGGAAATTCGATGGTTCAGCAAGCGGACGCCATTTTTTCCTCTTTTTTCCTCGTTTACTCAAACCGGAATTTTCACGCATACCCGGCGCTGGATATATTCTATGACAGACAGGAGCTAAATGGGGCGATCCGTTCAATATACAGCATTGAGACTGGAGCGCCCATATTTGAATCCGGCAACCCGGAGGGTATAGGCATGCCTATCTTTGCGTGGGCTGAGTTCAACCTGTACCACAAGACGGCGAATAAAAAACGGATTAAAGAAGTCATCCCAAAAATCCACCAGTATCTTCAATGGATAGATTTATGTTGCAAAAGACCGAACGGGTTGTATGAAGCGCCTGTCGCGGCGACCGGCATGATCAACGCCCCGCGCGAAGGCGCGGTTTATCCGATAGACTTCAACGCTATGATGGCGATAAACGTGCTGTACATGGCGGCGCTTACCGATCTCCTTAACGACAAAGAAGCGAGTTTCCAGTATAAAAGGCAGTATTTCGCCCTGAAAACACAAATCAACGCGCTTATGTGGGACAATGAGGATGGATTTTACTATGATATTGACATATATGGCAATAAATTGCCCGTGAAGACTCTTGCAAGTTACTGGACTCTGCTCGCGGAAATCCCCAATGAGGATAAGGCGGAGCGGCTCATTGAGAAATTGCTTGATCCCAAATTCTTCGGTACGGCGCATCCGTTCCCGACGCTTGCCGTGAGCGAAAGCGCCTTTGACGAGAACGGCGGCGGATACTGCGGCTCTGTGTATCCGCACCTCAATTTCATGGTGATAAAGGGACTTGAGCGCTATCAGCGGTGGGATATTGCGCGGGAATGCGCCATACGGCATCTCTATTTCATGCTGGACTCCATGTCTACGGAAAACCAGCGGAAAGGAAGGCTCTGGGAAGCGTATTTGCCGAATGGCGAAGGTCATGCGATCTGGAACGATCATCCTGAATTTCCCCGGCCCCAGTACCTCACCTATGATGCGTTGTCTACCATTTCGTTAATGATAGAAAACGTCGTGGGGCTTTTCATATCACTGCCCCGCAAAACGGTGGATTGGATCATCCCGAATATGGACATTATGGGCGTAGAGAACCTCTCTCTAAAAAAGAATTTGATCACCATACTCGCAAACAAGAGCGGCAGAGGGTGGGAGATACACATGGAAAGCGAGAAGCTCTACTACTTCACCATCAACATATTGGGAAAAAAGAAAAAGACGTTGCCCATACCGTCCGGGAAATGCTCCATGTTGATAGATAAGCTGTAGTTTTGGACGCTTCGCTTTAGGCTGCGTTAAATTCTTACGATAATAAGAGTAGAGAAGGCAAAATGTCAACGCAAATTAAAAGAATTGAGAAAGAATACTTTCTCTCAAAACTAGCCGCGGAACAGATTCCTGTCATATATATTTTCAACCGGCAGGATTATGTTTTAAAAGTCGATAAAATTTCCACGAAAGAAATTGAGTTTGTCGCGGAAAAACCCATAGAGGGATTGGTGGGGAATAAAAGGATCAATCTGATGTTTGATTACAAAGGGTTGTGCATTTCTTTTTCCGTTGAAGTTAAAGATATAACAGAACATGTCGTCACAACCACAATGCCGGAAGCGCTTTATAAAAATTTGGCAAGATCCAGTCAAAGAGTCGCCGTCCCGACAGACCTTCACATCAAACTGAAGTCGTTGGAGGATCGCTATTCTCTTCCTTTCCCCAAATCGTCTTCATTTGAATCGCTGGACAGTTCGGCTGTTCTGCCCGGTATAGACCCTCAGAATTTCAACGCAATAGTCGCCAAGATGATGCAGGAGGTGAAGTCATACGCGGACGGGTGCAAGATAGTCTATTACAATGCTACTGTTCAGCCCGATAAAACGGAAGAACGGATTGTCGCGGAGAATGGCAGAATGCTATTTATTCCTTCATCCGGGGAACCGTTTCCCAAAGAATTCGCATCAGGAAAAAAGTTTATAACCGAAGCGCTTTTCAAACGCTATTTTGAGAGCGTAGGCGTAAGCGAAACCTTCCTTGATCAAACGCTTGCGCAATTTCTTAAAGCGAAGGAAGATGAACACATTCTTTCCGCATTATGGATTCCGTTTCTGTTTCAGGAGTACGTTGTAGGGTATATTTATCTGTGGAAAAGCAGCCGCACGACCGATGGAAAAGAGGATAAGATCCCGTTTTCTGAAGAGTTCGCTGAAAAAATATATCGCTATGGCAAATGCATCGTTTTCTCTCTGGAAAGACGCGGCTATTTTGAAGCGGGGCGTATGAAGGATCGTGTCATCAATGGCAAAGTCGCTGATATAAGCGCGTCGGGTTTGCGGTTTACGGTTCCCAATTCCTTTGTGTTCCAATCGTTGCAACCCGGAGTTGAGCTTGCGATCGCATTGGAGGCGCCTCAGCGAACGATTGATATGAAGATAAAAATCCGCAGGCGATACAAAGAAGGAAATTTAGTGTGTCTTGGCTGTAGTTTCGTAAATATAATGCCCGAGGAAAGCCGGTTCTTGTTTGAATTTATTTATGGCAAGCCGGAGAATCCTATTACCGAGAATCTTCTTGCCGGTAATGTTTGAGTTTTAATGGAGAACAACGCGGAGTCGCCGTCAATTCGGCTTGTCGCTGTTTTGGAGATAGGATCAACCGGCATACGGCTGTTGGTTGCGGAAATCACCGGCAAGGGCGAATGGAGAGCCGTTGACAGCGCGGTCAAGCCGGTCGTTCTGGGCAGGGATGTGTTTACCTCCGGACAGGTCTCCCATTCGTCATTGTTGGAATGTCTTGCGGTTCTGCGGAATTTTCAGGAACTGCTCAAGGGCTGGGGCGTCGCCGGCGGCGATGTACACCTTATAGCTACCAGCGCCCTGAGAGCCGCCCGCAATCGGGAGATGTTCGCCGACAGAGTCTATCAGGAAACGGGGTATCGGCTTGCCATCGTCGAAGGCATTGAAGAGAATAGGCTTATGTACCTCGCCGTGCGTTTCGCCTTAAAACAGATCAAAGGCTCATCCGGCGATCCGTCCGGCGACAAAAACGAAACAAACAACTTGTTTTGGCGGGGAAACAGCATCATCATTGACATAGGCGGCGGATCCACAGAGATTATGTTGTTGCGGCAGGGAAGAATGGTCGCCGCGCACAGCGTCCGTCTGGGCAGCATCCTCACGGATCAGCGGTCCCTGTATGCGCGCGGCTCTGAATGGTCAAGAGAACGGTATTTGACAGAGGGGATCAAAAACACGCTTACCTTCCTGAAAGCGGAAATGGACCTTTCCCAGATTAAAACGTTTGTTGTCACCGGTTCTGACACCCGTATTGCGGCCTCTCTCATAGGGAGCGAATACAACAAAAACAGCGGCGTAATAGACAGGGAGAAATTTCTTTTCTTTGTCAAAAAAATACAGTACTATACGGTCGAAGAGTGCGTGCAAAAGCTGCACATTACGTACGGCGACGCGGAAGGATTTGTTCCCGGCCTTTTGATTTACAAGGGCTTTCTGGAACAGACCAAAGCCGCTCAAGTGGTGGCGCTCGGCGTTTCCCTCCGCGAAGGCTTGCTCATTGATCTCGCCATGGGTTTCGATCCCGAATTACAGGAAGAATTTTTCACCCAGATCATTGCATCCGCGATTAATCTGGGACGAAAGTACCATTTTGACGAAGCGCATGGGCGTCATGTCGCGGCTTTGAGCATGATTCTGTTTGACGCGCTTGTCCGTGAACATGGATTGAATCGCCATGACCGGCTCCTTCTTGAGACTGCCGCGTTGCTTCACGATATAGGCATGTTTATCCGCGGCTCAGGCCATCAAAAGCATAGCCAATACATCGTGGCAAATTCGGAAATTTTTGGGATTCACCGCGAAGAGTTGGAGATTATCGCCAATGTGGTCCGCTATCATCGCGGCGAGCAGCCTTCTCCGGAAGACATCGCTTTTATAGCCTTGCAACGGGAAGAGCGCATAGTGGTGCTGAAGCTCGCTTCCATCCTGCGTGTCGCCGACGCCCTTGATCGGGGCCATTCTCAGCGGATACCAACCATCGCCATCGAACATAAGAGTGAAAGTATTGTCATTCACACCAACGGCGACATAGACAGAAATCTGGAACGCGCCAGTCTGGAAGAAAAAGCGAATATGTTTCAGGATGTTTTCGGTTACAAGGTGGCGCTGACATAAAGAACGTACCGCTCCTTTATTCTCGCGTACAAGCGGACGCGCGTTTTCTTGACATTTCTCGCGTAAGAACTAGACCATTTATATATGTAACGCCAGCGGGGAAAACAACAGCATACGCCCAACGGATCGCAAGGCTCCCTAAAGATCATATTGTCATTTCCGCGAATTCTAAAAAGCGCATCCTTGAAGAGCTTGATAAATGGATTTCAACGGGGGCTTTTTCTACCCGGATTTTGAACGCCACAACAATGTCATGCGAAATTTGAATTCCCCACACAGCGCCCGCAATAAGCCTCATAGAACGCGCCAAAGAACCTGAAATATACAAGAAGCCCCGCCATCCGTGGCGGGGATAATACAAAATAATAGCCATAGAAGCGGGATAAACGCATAGAATGGTTTTTGACCTTATGCGCGGGAAAACAGGCCAAAACAACACTCATTATTTCCTAAAGCGGTGAAAGCATAAAACTCAAAAAAGGATGCGCGCGGGGGTTGTTTTGGGTACACGCAAGCCTATGGCGTCTATCCTGCCATAAAATGCCCGTGGCCTTCCATTTTTTCGTAAGATATGATATACTGGCTCCCATCTTACCTATCAAAAGGAGCGCATTATGTTGGAATACACGCTTGAAGAGAACCGGTTAACCGAGGAAGCGGGGGATTACCGGGCGCAGGTCGTCAATGTTACCTCGTTTACGAGCGGCGAGCTTGCCGACCGTATTATGAAAATAGGCGCGGGCCTGACCCGCTCGGACATTGCCTCCGTGCTGGAAGCGACAAAACAGGTGATTGCGGACATTATCGCGGATGGGGGGGCGGTTCATTTTGAACTTTTCAACGCTTTCCCCAGCATACAGGGCGTGTTCAAGAGCCCGGATGAGAGTTTTGACCTTGCCAGGCATAAAATCCGGATAAATCTGCACCCCGGAACCGCATTGCGCGCCGCCGTAAACGAGATTAAGGTTAAAAAAATCGCCGCCGTCCTCACCGGCACGGTCATCACCTCAGTCATTGACATAAAGAGCGGAACGGTCAACGACAAACTAACTCCCGGCCGGGATATTAAGATAGCGGGATCCAAACTCAAAATCGCTGGGGACGACCCCGCCGTCGGCCTGTATTTTGTTCCCATGTCGGGAGATCCGGTCAAGGTTGACCCCACGGACATCGTAGTCAACAATCCCGCGGAAGTCATCGCCGTCATCCCCGCTCTTGCGGCGGGCGCTTACCGGGTGCGAATCGCCACGCAGTATACCGGAGGAAAAGCTCTCAAAACCCCGCATGTCTTCACCTTCGAGAAGGAATTGACGGTCGCCTAATCGCGTTAGAGACGCTCTCACCTATAGGAGAGAGACGCTCTCACCTATGGGTGAGAGACTCTCTAACCTACGGGTGAGAGAATAGACGCGTAGGGAGGTTTATATGGATAAACAAAATAGCGCCCGCGTATCCTTATTCTCCGGTCGTGGCGGGATGGACGCGGGGTTCAAAGGCGGCTTCACATTTCTCAAGCGCGGCATTTCTATGCGTGAAGCGGCGCGTATGCAGTCGTTTCCCGATGCCTTTCTTTTCGCGGCTCGGCCGCAGGGTATGAAATCCGAATACAATACCTTATGAGAACACCCTGCCGCGTGGCTCTGCCGCGTGGTAGGGCGATTAGCTTTCTTCGCGAATTTTTCCGGCCTTGTCATCTGTTCACCCACACCGTCATCTCCCCAACATCGCGGTTTGCCCAAGCATAGTAAGGGATGAAACGAAGCGGCGTATCCTCAACATCGGGTTCCTCCAGCGGGCGGTAGAGCTTGTC
>JAITIK010000116.1 GCA_031279555.1 Treponema sp.
GGACAAGCGGTTTACACATCTTGGAATAATTCATCGTAAAGATGAAGACGTCATGGTTATAAATGCGGAGGCGCTGATATGGGACGGAAACGATTATGTCAATGAGTTTGCGCCGCGCAAATTTATTGCTCCTGCCCGGACGGTAGGTTTATACCGGCTGGACAATGCGGAGGGCGAAGCGATTGCGGAGGAAGCGCTGAAAATGATTGGCAAACCCTTTGATTGGGATTTTGACATGAATAACGCTGATAAATTGTATTGCACCGAATTATTTGTAGTATTAAAAGAAATTGCTCCGGAAATAGAACTGAAGCCGGCGCATACATTCAGGCGGGATGTTGTCCCTTTGGAGGTTGTCTCAAATTCCATACAATTTAGGGAGGTTTTATTTTTTGTTGAATAGCCATCCGTCAGAGGGAAATGGAGCAAAGGCGCATTATGCGCGTTGCGCCCAAGTTTGAGCGAGAAGTACGAATCAGGGGGTTGCGTATCCGTCCACCGCTCTTGAGTGCCCCTTTTAAATGTTTCAATAAATTAGCATCACCCCCCACGGCGATGAAGGCTCCTCTCTATTTTAATCGCCCATAGGGGCAGATGCTCAGATGTTATACGATCTTTCTTATACGGCGTTGGTTTATACCGCTGGTTTTCGAATTTCTTTTTAGAAGTCCGATTAGTGTTATGGCAGCAAACGCTCCGCTCTTTAATCTAGCTCAATCCGTTGACCAGCCGCGTCCCTGCGTGGCGGCGAAGTCATAAAGGCGAACGAGTATGCCGCCGATTTTCGTGTCATAGTTCGGATCCATCGCCCATTTGCCCGTCAAGCCGCGTATAGTCGGGGCTGATCCTTTCTTCACCCACCGGTAACGGGGATCGATCAGTTCTTGTTTGAGCGGCTCTTCCGTCGCGTAGCCTTTCAGGTGCTGTATGTGGGCGCGTACGCCGGTTTTCGGATCCGGAAACCGCTCGCCGGGATGCTCGGCATCCATGGCGCCAAGTCCGCAAAAGTTGTTCATGTCTGGCGTCACAAGGTTGCCAAAACGCAGATAGCCTGTTTCAAGACACATTTGGGCGAACGCGACATCGTGATTCACGCCCTCGGCGGCGGCTTCTCCAATATAGTAACCAGCAAGTTCCCGCGCATAGCCAGGTTTGACGCCGGCATTATTTTCACACAGGAACAATGCGAGATATTCTTGTTTAACCAGCCCCCGCCCCATAATATATTCCGGTGCGGGCGGTACAACCAGCTTCTCAGGCGGCGTTCTAACCGCGGGCTTGCCCGCGCAGGAAAAAAACATTCCCGCGACGAGAACAATCGCCATACTAAAAAAAAACAGCTTCCTGATAGTCATCATATTCAAACTCCTAATATTCAAAATCCAGCCTTCTTACATATATGCTTTCGACAAGCCCTATGCCTATCATGGCGGCGAGCAAGGCGGATCCGCCGTACGACATAAAAGTCAAGGGAATTCCAGTGATGGGCATGATTCCCATTGCCATGCCTACATTGATGAGAAAGTGAAAGGCGAAAACACTCGACAAGCCCGCTGTTATATACACGCCGAAAGGATTCGAAGAGAGTCGCATAATCCGTACGAGGCGCAGGTTTATGACAAGAAAAAGCGCGAAAACGATAATGCCTCCAACAAAACCCGATTCTTCCGAAAAGATCGAAAAGATAAAATCCGTGCTTTGCTGAGGCAGGAACCGGTAATGGCTCTGCGTCCCCTGAAGAAACCCACGTCCCATAAAGCCGCCGGATCCGATTGCGGTCATTGACTGGATAATGTTCCAGCCCGCGCCTTGTGGATCGATTTGCGGATTGAGAAACACGATTAATCGCATAATCTGATAATCTTTAAGAATTTTGTGGGCGGCAAAAGAAGCGCCAAACGAGAGAATCAGCATCGTGATAATGTATACGATCCAAAAAAAGTACGGTTTCCTGTATAAGAGATAGCCGATAATCGCCACAATACCAATAACGGCAAGCGCGGCGCAAATTCCAGCGATAAATTTGACATCCAGAAGGAGCATGATGGGCGAAAAAGACATTTTCATAATATGAGTTTGCCAGAGCGGAAGCGCCATGAGTATTCCGGTGATTCCTATCCACACGGCCAAAAAAATAACATACCGTATGAGGACTCCGGCAATAAAGGTCATCACCAGAAGTATGGGGATAAATACCAGTGATGTTCCGAAGTCCGGCTGTATAAGGATGAGACCCATCGGAATTAACACGATGACGCACGAAATAAAGAAACGCTTGAAAGAAGACGGTTTCCGCTTTGATGCGTCCAAGTATCGGGCAAGCAGAACAATGGTGATGATCTTGGCGAATTCTGACGGCTGGACGCCGAATGAACCGACTCCAAGCCATGCGCGAGCGCCATTCACCAATTTTCCGAATAAAAATGTGTAAAGAAGCATGATCAAAGTCGCTATATATAAATACAAGGAGATGTTGTAGAGCCTTTTATAATCCATCAAGGCGAGAACAACGATACATACGAAGCCCGCGCTTCCCCACACGATTTGCTTGACATACTCATCAGATGTTTGCTCGCCAGTTGATGAGATGCCGGAGGAATAGATGAAAAAAATGCCGGTTACTGTAAGCGCGCCAACCGCAAGCAGAAGTAAAAAATCCATTGAAAAAATATCACGAAGTTTCATTCACGGCGTCCTTGAACGGGCATAAGGTACTGGAACCCTAATGCGCGCACCGCTTCTTCGTAAGTCTGATTTGCGAAGATTCCCTGAAAAATGATCGCCGAGGCGTACGACGCCCACCATTCCCACTTGTTCACGGCTTCCACGATAACGGAAACCACGATCCGCTCTTCAGGGTCGCTGGTTTCATACGGGGCGAAGGCGGCAAACCATGAATGCCACTGATCCTGCAACCCCATTTCTCCGGTGCCGGTTTTTCCCGCTATTTGAACCGATCGTATGTTGAGCGGGTATTGCGCCGTTCCATGCTCAATGACCCCGCGCATGTCCCGTTTCACCGCTTTGAACACATCTTGCCTAATGGCGCTCCGGTGGAGAATCGTAGGCGCAACGGTTTCTTCCACCGCTCCGGTGTGTGGATCGCGCACCTCTTTGAGCAGATGCGGCGTATAGATGACGCCTTCATTGACCGTCATGGCAACCATGTTCGCCATCTGTATGGGCGTTACCAGCGTATACCCCTGCCCAATGGACATGTTCATGGTGTCGCCGCCAAGCCAACGTTCATGAAATCGACGGTCTTTCCACTGAGGCGTCGGTATGAAGCCTGAAATTTCGCCCGGCAGATCGATGTCAGTAAAAGAACCAAAGCCGAATTCTTCGGCATAGGAGACGATGCGCTCCACCCCAAGAGCGTCCCTGCCAATCGTCCAGTAATAAATATCGCAAGATTGGGCCATTGCGTTTGACAGATTGAGCCACCCGTGTCCAGGCCTTCTAATATGGCATCGCCATGTCCTGCCGCCGTATTCGAATTCGCCTTCGCAGAGTATCTTTTGATCGGGAGAGAAGAGGTTTTCTTCGAGGAGAGCCGATGTCATAATGATCTTGAATGTTGACGCCGGCGGATAACTTGATTGTATCGCTCTGTTCAGAAACGGCTTATTGGGATCGTTGATGAGGGAATCGTATTCTCTGTTCACATCGTTCCGGTTGAATATGCCCGGATCGTACCACGGGTAGGAGACCATTGCGAGAATCTCGCCTGTTGCGGGGCGCATTACAACAACCGCGCCTATGCGATTGCCCAAGGCTTTTTCGGCTAATGTTTGAATATTCCGGTCTATGGTCAGCGCCAGATTTTTTCCAGCTTCCGGCGCTTCCCGCCTTGTTTCTTCATTGGAAATGCGTCTGCCGCGTACATCGACGGTGCGAGTTTCCTGCCCGTTTTTTCCCCGCAAAAGTTCATCATATTGTCTTTCCACACCCGCTTTGCCAATGATGTCGTTGCGCTGATACCCTTGATTATAGAGCATGGTAAGTTCCTCACGGGTAATATCGCCGACATAGCCTATGACATGCGAAAGGCTGCCGGTGTCGGCTGGGTAACTTCGGATCGGTTTTGATTGCCACGAAACGCCCGGCAGAGCGTCGGCCTGTTCCGCAAGCGCCGTAACGGTTTCAAACGGCACGTATGACACCACTTCCACCGGTTGATAGAGATAGTAGATCGACGGAGGGAGTTTTCGGTCGATCTGTTCCTTAGGTACGCCGATGATGCCGGATATTTTTTCAATGACCGCAGGGATCTCGCTTCTCTCAATTTCCGCCGGCGTAATGGTAACGGCGAAAGAATCAATGTTGATGGCCAGCGGCGCCCTAAAATTACGGTCGTAAATTTCCCCGCGTTGGGACGGAATGACGATAACGCTTTTTACTATATTTTGGGCCTTTGAACGGAACGTTTCCCCCTGAATGATTTGTATATTGAAAAGCGTAAAACCACACCCAAGGAAAATGGCGATAAAGACTCCGGTTATGATGTTAATTCTCAACGCCGATTGAGGTTCCTGTGAGGGAAGCAGCAATAAACCCATCATGCCTCCTTCTAGTTGACGAGCAGCGACTTGAAGCGTTTCAACAATGCGAATAAAAACGGCGCAATAAACATATTAAGCGCAAGCTCCACCCAAAACAGCGGCTCCCGAAGTGGATAGGCGCGTACGCCTTCGGCAAACAGGACGCGCAACAACATCAGGAGCAAGGCTTTCAGCACGGTTGCGGCGCCACAGAGCATCATGGGAAGAAAAATCGCATCAGCGACAAATATGCCTTTGATACGCCCGGAGAGCGCGCCGGCGACAGTGCGAACAAGCGCGTTGAGCCCGAGCGGCGCGGCGGACAAGAAATCAAGCGCCAGTCCTGAAAAGAACCCGGTGAATTGCCCGACCATAACGCCGTTAAAATAGGAAGAAAACACCAGAATCCCCAGCGCAATGTCGGGAACCGCATTATAAATAGCGAGGCGCTGTAAAAGCGTCGATTGGAGAATAGCCGCGATAATGATAAACGCGACAGACCAAGCGATGTTTTTTGTCATTGGATATCCTCTTCCGCAAGAACGGACTCTTCTTCCGTATGGGCGGACTCTTTATCAAGAACAAAAACATATTCCAGCCGTGAATAATTCACAACCGGCTCCAGAATTATTTCCATTGAAATTTCGTATTCCTGATAGTTGACATTGGTGACTCTTCCTATACTTATTTCCGGGGGATATACCCCGCCCAGTCCGCTTGACACCACGACATCGCCGGTATTTATCTCGCTGATCACACGTTGTTGGATGAACCGCATGACAAGCGGCGCGTCTTGGGATCCTAGCCCTTCCACAATGCCTTCGTAGCGGGAAGCGGCGAGCCGCGCCGCAACGAAAGAGCGGGCGTCATACAAAGGTATGACGAGGCTTTCAAATCTGGCGGTTTGGATCACCTTGCCGACCAAACCTTCCATCCCGTTCTGATAGGCGATGACCGGCATACCCACCGCGACTCCATGGACTTCCCCCCTGTTGATGGCGATGGCTGAAAAAAGGTTGTCGGGATCCCGTCCAACAATTTGCGCGGGAATGGATTTATAAGTCGCCGTATCCAGAAAACCAAGCTGCTCACGCAGGCGCCTGTTTTCCATTACGATATCCGCCGCGCTCCGCTCTATCTGTTCGTAGCGGGCTACACGGTCGACAAGTTCCGCGTACTCTTCACGCAACACCGCCAATTCCTGAATCGCCGCAACTGTCCCCGACACCTTGGATGCCACCTCATGGACGCCCCTTCGTACTCCTAAAAAGAACGAAAGCCCTATGTCCTTGAAGTTAAACACAAAACTGTTCGTTGAAAAGAAAAACAACAGGAAAGAGACTATAACCAGCGCTCCGAACATGACGCCTGACATATTAAAGGAAAGCGGCGGCTTTTTTCCCGTTGTTTTTGGCATACCTTGTCGTTAACTATTCAATTTGTCGTAGATGCTGCGGGAATTGTCGAATTCTCTCGCATACTCAAAGTATTTGCCTGCCCCTAACGCCACACAATTAAGCGGATTTTCAGCGACAAATACAGGAACCTTAGCCTCTTTTGAAACAAGTTGGGCAAGCCCTTTAAGGAGGGAGCCGCCGCCCGTCATCACGATGCCGCGCTCCGCAATATCCGCGGCCAATTCCGGCGGGGTTTCGCTCAACGTTTTCTTGATTTCGTCTATGATCCGGAAGATTGGGCTTTGTAGGGCTTCGCGCACTTGATCGGCTTCAAGGTTTATCTTCTGGGGCAGTCCGGTGTTTGCGTTGATGCCCTTTACTTCCATGCTCATAATGGAGCTGGTTTCATACATTTCCGCGTTGCCTATCTCGATCTTGATCCGTTCCGCCATGTGTTCGCCGATGATGAGATCATGCGCAGAGCGCACCTTTTTGACGATAGCCTCGTCAAATTCATCCCCGCCGATACGAATCGCATTGGTTTTCACCATGCCCCCCAAAGAGATGACCGACACTTCCGTCGTGCCGCCGCCTATGTCGCAGACCATGTGTCCGGCAGCTTCAAAGATCGGGATGTCCGCGCCTATAGCTGCGGCGAGGCTTTCCTCAATGACGACAACATCCTTGGCGCCGGCTTTTAGGGCGCTCTCCTCAACAGCGCGACGTTCAACTTCGGTAATGCAAGAAGGAATGCCGATAACCATACGAGGTTTCACCAACCGGTAGCGGGGCAACACTTTGGAAATGAAATAGCGCATCATCTTTTCGCAAGAATCAAGGTCGGCTATGACCCCATCCCTCAATGGACGTGTGGCGATGTATTTTTCCGGAGTCCTCCACAGCATGGTCTTTGCGTCTTTGCCGACGGCGACGATACGCTTGGTTCCCTTCTCAAAAGCGACAACCGAAGGTTCGTCAAGGACTATTCCTTTTCCCCGTATATAGATAAGGGTGTTGCATGTTCCCAAGTCAATGCCAAGTTCCGAAACAGTTCTAAACATTATGTCCTCTCCCCAAAATGTATTGCAAACGGTCTACCGTAAGGCAAGCCGTGAACGCGATGATCTATGCGCGGGATCAATCAACACAGCTTTGCGCCACTCGGCGCGCGCCCGTATCATATCGTTTCGCGCCGCGTTAATTTCTCCCAACCGGTAATGAGCCTCGGCGTTTTCGCCGAAATCTTTCAGAATCGCGGTATACTGACCTTCCGCCGCTGAATAATCTTCCTGCTTGAAATAAATATCCCCAAGCGCAAACCGCGCCCGCCTTTTGGCGGCGTCATCTTTAGAAACGTCTATACAGCGCGTAAGATAGGCGGCCGCCATGCTAAAATCATCCATAGCGGAATACGAATTCGCTATTGACAACAGAAGCGCATCCAAAAGACGCTCTTCCATTCGCGGCGAATTCAAGGCTTCGGTCAGGGCGGCGACACTCAGCGGGTATTTGCGCAACGCCGCATACGCTATCCCCAAGTATTCATTCATGTCATCTCCGGAAAAACCCATTTGTTTCGCAAATTCCAGCGATTGAACCGCCAAATCAGCGTATTCCGCGCCTTTGCCGTAATACGCCTTTCCCAGCACATATTGAATCGCCCCATCCATGCCGGCGCTTTTAACAAGCGCCGCCTTACGGAGGCAATTTATACATTCTTCAATATAAACAGCCTTGTCAGGAGCCGTGATCTGCGCCAGAGCGCGTTGATACGCCGAAAAACCGCGCAGAATAAGCGCCTCATAATCAAGCGGCTTTTCTTCCAACGTTTTCCCGCTTATATCAAATATCTCTTGATAGGAACCATTTTCCCACAGTTCCTGCACGGTTATCCTGTCGTCAATAAATTTCTCCCGTATATGCCACATAAAGGTCACGACACCAGAGACTAAAACAGTTATACACATGCCCGGTACGATTGCTTGAAAAAACCGTTTTCGCCGGAGACGCATCCCATAGTCTGATGTTTCTTTTATAGACTTTTCATCATACATTCAATGTATGATAGAATATTTTTACATGAAAAGTCAACACTCTATTTTGCAATAAATGCGCTTTCTACACGCGTTGAACAAACGCGCGCTGTATGCGGAGCGGCGGCGCCCATAACTCCCTTGTCTAGAACGCTTCGTATACATTCCGGGCGATGGGCATACGCCGCCCCATGCCAAACGCCCGCTTCGACACTTTCAACACGGGCGGCGCCTGGCGGCGTTTGAATTCCGCTCTCGCCACGGAGGTAATGATCTTTGCGACAAGCCCCGCATCCCAACCTTTGTCCACGATTTCTTCTTTTGAGAGGTTGTCAAACAGGTGGCATTTGAGTATCTCGTCTAAAACTTCGTATGGGGGCAAACTATCCTGATCCATCTGATTCGGGCGGAGTTCCGCAGACGGCGGCTTGGTGAGAATCGCCTCCGGTATGATGATGTTCCCCTCCGCTACAGCCGCTTTTTCGTTGATACGCCGGCACAGCGCGAAAACTTCGGTCTTGAAAAGGTCTCCAATGGGAGCGAGGGCGCCGTTTGTGTCTCCATACAAGGTGCAGTACCCCATCGCCAGTTCGCTTTTATTGCCCGTAGCGAGCAGAATTGAAGAAAATTTATTGGAATACGCCATGAGCAAGGTTCCCCGAATGCGGGCTTGTAAATTTTCCTCGGCGACGCCAAAGGGTTTTTTCTCGAACACCGGCTCCAGCGTCTCAAGAAAACTCGTGAACACCGGCTCTATGGACAACGGCACATACCGGCAGCCGAGTCGGGCGGCAAGCTCCGCCGCATCGTCTTTCGATCCCTGCGAAGAAAAGCGCGACGGCATACTGAAACACACGGTTCTGTCTTGCCCCACGGCTTTTACCGCCAAATATGCGGTCAACGCGGAGTCAATGCCGCCCGAAAGCCCAAGGTGGGCGCGGGTAAAGCCGCATTTCGCCATATAGTCCCGTATGCCTACGACGAGCGCTTCTTCAATGACGTCAAGTTCATTCCCTGCTTGCGCGTCCTCCCACCGCATACCGGCAACCGCGCCCGCCGTCTCGCCGACGGCTTCGCCGGTCTTCGTGTCAAAGGCGAACATGCCTTCGATAAAACCCGGTCCCTGCAATAGCGGCTTCTCAGCGTTAGGAATGACCGCGAATGACCGCCCGTCAAAGATGATAGAGTCATTCGCGCCCACCGCATTGACATACGCAAGCGTCACATCGCCCCGTTTGCTGATGCGCTTCGCCAAGCCGCGCCGCGCCGTGAGTTTTTCCGCAACATACGGAGATGCGGACGGGACGCAGAGCAAGGTGACGCCTTGGTCGAAAAGCTCTTTCACCGGATCGCGGATGTAGCTCGTGCCGGGTGCGCCGGTCTCCCGCCATACATCTTCGCAGATCGCAACGCCTATGCGCTCCCCCTTGTACTCAAAAACCTTCCATTCACGGGCGCCCTCAAAATTACGGGCTTCATCAAACACATCGTAGGTGGGGAGCAGGGTCTTGATCTGTTCAAACACCAGCTTCCCGTCTAAAATGACGCCATAGGCGTTTACCAACGATTTCCCAAACGAGTACGGACTCCGCCGCACAAAGCCCACCCCGCAGGCTATATTTCTGGGCAGTATGCGCTGAAGCTCGTGAATGGTTTGTATGTTTTTCTCGACAAAGCAATCCTGATCAAGCAGATCCATGGGCGGATACCCGCACACGGCAAGCTCAGGAAAAAGCGCCATATCCGCGTTCCGCGCCAGAGCCTTTTCCGTCCATGCACGTATTTTTTCTTTATTACCGGTGAAATCGCCGATGCAAGAATTTATTTGCGCAATCGCTATATTCATACCGCCATAATATATGATATGGCTTGTATTGACAAGAGAGCGTTATGGATACAAAAATGTAAAAACAACGCAAGAATACATGAAAATTTTATGAAGATGATCCACAAATGATGAGTTATCAAACAAAGGCATAGTTGATATAAAAAAAACACTAGCGGCAATTCAAAAACCAACCGGGTTTTGGAACAGGCTCGCTATATCAAACGTTTTCTAGTGGTTGAACAATTGAAAACAACAAGTTCTCCGAAAAGCCCGCCTTATCCGGCAATTGTTCTTTCGAGCGCGTTTTGAAAAAACTCAACTGCGATTTTATCGGATTCCACCCGTCTTTCTATCTTTTCCAGAAGCCTTGAAACAGGCTCTATTGACAAAAAGAACAAAGTCTGAAATTGTTGTAACAAGCCGTTGCAACAGACCCGGTTGGCGTCTTCCGTCTCAGTATGGGCGAAACGCATAGTATGTATAGGAGTATGAAACAATGTATTATTTTGCCCTCTGCATCCTGTTGATTCAGGGGATGAACCTTTCAATGAGAGGCGCGAATCAGGCTGCTGAAGATGTTTATGTCATTAAAGTAGGGATAGGCGTTACTGCGGGACTCTGCACAGCCCCCTTTTTTTATCGCCAGAGAAAAAGGTTTTTACGAAGAAGAATGCCTCAAGTACGAGGAGATCAACATCGACGTGAATCAGACCCATCAACTTCTGACTACCGGGCAGATCGATGTGACCAATTTCCTCCTGGCCGGGATGATTCAGCCCTTGTCCAACGGCTTGGATGTCAAAATCCCTTTGGGGCTTCATACGGGGCGCATCAAGGCGTTGGCCGCTCCTGATTCCGCTATCACGACCGCCGGGTATCTGCGGGGCAAGCGAATCGGAGTCAGCGGCTTGGGCGCTTCCCCGACGCTCATCACCCAGCGGTGTTTGGCCCGCCAGGGAATCAACATGGGTCATGAAGGCGGCGAAGTGGAATGGGTTGTCTTCGCAGCCGGCGATCTTCCTCTGGCGCTGGAACGCAAACAGGTGGACGCCATTGCTCTTAATGATCCCGCGTCATGGATCGTGGAAGAAAGGGCAGAGTGATCATTGACACCACTACCGGCGATTACCTCAAGGATGAGATTTGCTGCGTGGTGGAACCCTCAAGCCGGGTGTACAAAAATCACCCCGAAGCCTTGTCGAAATCTATCCGGGCGCTCCAGAAGGCGATTCGCTATGTGCAGAAAAATCCCGAAGAGACAGCCCGGTTGATGGCGGAAAAAATTATGTTGCCGGGGATATTGATGTGAACGTCCAAGTTCTCAAGACGTACACCTACCGCGCTTCGGTAAGCGGCGCCCGGGAGTCAATCCTGCGGAACAGCCGGGACAAAATTGGCATCGTGGATCAATTGATTGATGTGAATGTCCTGACCGACAACGTCTTCGTGGTACTGCCGGGCGTTCCCGATTCCTTTTAAGAGCAAGGAGGAGCATGTGCCGCTGACCGTCGCTCAGAACGTTGCGGAACTCATCGGAAATACGCCGATACTCAAACTGAACCGTTTGTCCCCCAAGGACGGGGCGGAAGTGTATGTTAAACTGGAATGTTTCAATATCGGCGGCAGCGTCAAAGACCGGATAGCCCTCAATATGATCAACGCCGCCGAAGCGGAGGGGAAAATCAAGCCCGGCGACATCTTGATTGAAGTAACCAGCGGTAATACCGGCATCGGACTTGTTTTGGCGGCCGCAGTCAAGGGCTATAAACTCATCATCGTCATTGAGGATAATGTCAGCATGGAACGCCGTCAGCTTGCCAGAGCTTACGGCGCCGAGGTGGTCATTGTTACCAGCGTGGGGGAATAAAACCGTCCTTTGATAGGGCGGCGGAACTGGCCGCCAAATACGGATGTTTTGAGGTGAAACAGTTTGAAAATCCCCACAACGCCGAAACCCATACACTGACCACGGGGCCGGAGGAACTGTCATCGGCGCAGGGTCTTATCTAAAAAAGCTCCGGCTGGATATTCAAATTTTCGCCGTAGAGCCTGCCGCCTCCCCGGTATTAAGCGGCGGACAGCCGGGTTCCACGCGATTCAGGGCGTAGGAGCGGGAATTATCCCCAAGGTTCTGGACACGGATATCTACAGCGAGATTATCCGCGTCGCCAACGACGAGACGCTGAATTTTGCCCGGGATTTAGCGGCCAAAGAAGGGATTCTTTTTGGCTATTCTTTCGCGGCGGCGATCTTTAGCGCAGTACGGGTCGCGGAACGCTTGGGGGGCGGGTAAAACCGTGCTTGCCATCGCTCCTGACACAGGAGAGTGGTACCTGTCCACTCCCCCGTACCGGTTTGACTAACCGCCCCGCATCGGCGGAGACCGGCCATAGACATCAAAACGAGGGATGGAGTGTCTTTAAGGAACTCTGGAAACTTCGGTTGAGTTTCCAGAGGTTCCTTTTAGTTGTTTTTTGCGTTTTGAAGGGTGGCGCTTCGTTGTCTTTCGGCTTCCCTTCCACTATCTCGCAACTTAGCATCAAAATTGCTCTTTCTTCCCTTGCCCCTTCACGATTATGTCTGTATGCCTCTCGTATATCGAAAATAGCTTCTCCTCTACTGGCGCTTTTTCCTTGTTTTCAGCTATGATAGAGGATGACATCTTTAAAAACAATTTGAAACGATGCGCACAAACGGCGCAAAGCGCGCGCCTTTACTATAAAGAATGTATCAATCATTTATCGGGCTTGAAGTTCATATTCATCTCTTGATATTATCGAAAACCGTCATATACGGCCAAATGGCGTAACGCGGGAATATCTGGAACACCCTGTACTGGAGTTTTTTCCATAAAATACTCTCCCCGTCTACAATAATATCCTGCCTGAAACATCTTCCGGTCCGGAGATGATCCTGATGTTAACGGTTTGGCCATAATCCGAATTCCAAGAATAAATTCATCATCTGCCGGTATAGATGCCGCAGCATTCATGCCGACGATCTTGACGGACATCCGTTTGGATGGTATACTTATGTCTTCGGGGCAGACGGAAACGGCAGGAGCGGATAGAGTTGTTTGGAATTTTCAGTCTTAAAGCGACTTTCAATGAAAACTCAAGGCAAACTCTTGGGTATTTAATAGGGGAAATACCCCTCACCACCAATATTATTTACCGCATCTTGCGCCAAACTGCGGAGTATTAGACCGTAAGGGCTAATCCCGAGTAATCTTAATAAGAAGGAGGTTGAATATGGCTTCTAGAAAAGATTGTATCCCTCAAAAAGAAGTGAAACTGCTGGATTGTGTTGAGAATTCTACTGCGCAAATTGCGGATAATGCCGGGGTACAGGGTATTCCACCACTGGATGCAATAGATGTACAGCAGAAAAAAGCGCATTTTCTGATTTGCACCGGTAGCGTACGGACTCGAACCGGATGCGGACGCTGGTCACGAAAAAAACCGCCGCAAAAGACGAGATGACCGCCGCAATTCGGGAGATGGAAGACTGCCGCGCCGGCCACCGTCAACGCGATCCGAATATTGCGCGGGTCGCGGCATTCCAAAGATCACATCCGCACGAGACACGGAACGCCCGCATGACGAGGCCAAATTCGACATGCGGGACAAGGACTTCAGACGGCTTGACTTTTAGGATCAGAAGAGCCGCCGGAAGGCGCGGTGCAACTACGCTATGAGCGGACAAACCCCGGTTGCGATTCCTTCTTGAAAAAGTCTCCGCAGGAGAGCACGCACCGTATATGCGTCATTGTTTTCGCATACAAAGCGCGCGCCCTATCGCCTTTTTACCGCCCGTAATGAACGGGATTAATGGCGAGAACTCGTTCAGGCGGCTTTCAGAAGCCGCCTGTATTATACCGGTCGTTCTTACCGCCCTTGGTTTTGAGAAAAGGGCGTGAAATGTAAAGGAGAGATAAAAAACATTCATGCGCCGCAGGTATTACGCGACTTTTGCTTCCGGCTTTCAAAACATCGTTAAGGACATACTCGAAAAGACCGCGCGAGACGCAGCTATTGTACAGTTGCTGGACGGCGCGGTTGTTTTTGAGACGGCCATCCCGTTTGATGCGTTATGTTTGTTTTGTTTTAACAATATTTTTTTGGCGCTTCATATTCTGGAACAAAAAGAAAAGAACAGCTTCGCTGACGGTTCCGCTAACGGTTCTGCCGCCGGCTCCGTTATTGAGGCTCATATGAGTGTTGCTGAGAAAAATAGAAAAATACGGCTGGCGGATTTTCAAAGAGCAAAAAATGTGAGGACGTTTAGAATCGTAACCTCAAACGCAAACCGCCTTGTTTCCGTCAATGAAGACCTAAAAAGAAAGATGGAGCGCGTCATTTTCAAGGAAACGGGTTTGATTCCAAACAGGAGCAAGCCGGACGTCGAGTTCTGGTTTTTGTATCGGAACGAGGGCTTTTCTTTTTTTATGCGGCGGCTTTCCAAACACGCTCCTTTTGACGCTACGCTGCATAAAGGCGAATTGCCGCCGCAGTTGGCGTACATGCTGTGCTGGCTGTCCGAGCCTCGGAAATCTGATGTGATTTTGGACCCGTTTTGCGGATATGGGTCGATACTCCAGCAAAGAATGCGTTTTCCTTTTGAGAAATTCTATTCTTTCGATATAAAAGATGAGGCGGCGCGTATATCCAAAAGCAAAATCAAAGGGCAATTTCTAAAAAAATGCGATGTAAGAAAAGTCGATTTCTTTACTATTTCTCGCCGTCTGAAAGAAGAGAGCGTTGACGCGATCATTACGGATCCGCCGTGGGGGAGCTATGAGGAGTTGCCTATGCCCGCGGATCAATTTTATGACGCCATGTTGCGGATATGTTGCCGGTTGCTAAAACCGGATGGCCTTATCGTCGCGCTGACCGCGCGGAACGATGAGTTCGCCCTGTCCGCATCGCGCATAAAGGAATTTGCCGTCGTAGAAGTCTCGGATGTCTTGGTGTCCGGCAGGAAGGCGCGCGTGTACAAGATAAAGAAAACCCGCGCCGGAAGACCCGCAGAGCGGACGGCTGGGAACAATCCGAAGCGTAAGCCGCTATAGCCGCCCAAATCACGCGCCGCCATTGACGGCGCCGATTATAGCTTGGATCTGTTCCCCGACGATGCGCGGATCCGCACGTCCCTGGGTTTTTTCCAGCGCTTTGCCCACGAGGAAGGCCGTGAGCGTGCGCCGCCGTTTCTGGTTTTTGGCGGATGCGGCTTCACGCGCTTCGGCAATGGTCGCGGCTTCCTCTTGTTCCACAAGGGCGACGACTTCGGCTATCTTCGCCGGATCCCTGATCTGCTCCCATCCTTTTTCACGGATGATGGCGGCAGGGTCGCGGTTTTCGGAGAGCGCCAGTTCCAGCGTCTGTTTGGCGTTTTTGGTGGAAAGCGAGCCATCGGCGGTCATTGCCACAAGACGGGCGAAACGGTCGACCGTGAGCGTGAAGGAGCCTATAGCGGAAAGCGCGACGCCTTCCCTCGCCAAAATGTGTTTTATATCCGTTAAAAGCCAGTTCGCTATACGCAAAGCCGCGCTTTTCTTGTCCAGACCAGCGGAAATGCGCGTTGCGGCGGCGACCGCAGACTCAAAATAATCCGCAAACGCCCGTTCCTCACAGATGATGGCGGCTTGTTCCGTGGAAACGCCGTACTCGTTTTCGAGCCGTTTTTGGCGGGGCAGAGGAAGCTCCACCATAGCATCCTCCACGGATTTCAGAAACGCGGCGTCCGGCTCAAAAACGGGCAGATCCGGCTCCGGAAAGTAACGATAATCTTGGGCGTTTTCCTTATGGCGCATGGGTTCGGTTTGGTCGCGGTTTTGATTCCAAAGGCGGGTTTCCTGCGTCACGGCTTTTCCCGCGTCAAGGACTTTAGCCTGCCGCTCTATCTCGTAGTTCAACCCAAGCCGCACAAAACGGGAGGAGTTCAGGTTTTTTATCTCGACTTTCTTGCCTAACCCTTTGCCGGGCAGGTTGATGGATACATTCGCGTCCGCGCGGAGGCTTCCTTCTTCCATGTTGCCGTCGCACACGCCCAGGTACCGCACCATGCGCCGGAACTGCTGGATAAAGACTTCCGCCTGCTCGCCGGTTTCCATATCCGGCTCGGTGACGATTTCCAGAAGGGAAACCCCGGCGCGGTTGTAATCCAAAAGCGATACGGTACCGGTATGTATCATCTTGCCCGCGTCTTCTTCAAGGTGGCATTCGTGGATGCGCACCCGCTTTACGCCCCAGGGTCCTTCAATGTCAACGTAGCCGTTCTGCCCCAATGGAGACGCAAACTGAGAAATTTGATAGTTTTTCGTCATATCCGGGTAAAAATACTGCTTGCGTTCAAACCACGTTTTTTCCGGTATGGTACAATTCAACGCCTTTGCGACCATGCATCCCATTTTCACGGCTTCTCTATTCAAAACCGGCAGTACGCCCGGATAGCCCAGACACACCGGACACACGTTGGCGTTCGGTTCATCGCCAAAGGCGGAACGGCAACCGCAAAAAACCTTCGTTTTGGTCAAAAGATGGATATGAACTTCAAGCCCGATAAATGATTGATACATTCTTTTTTTCCTTTTTCCCTTATAGTAAACACGCGCGCTACGCGCTATATATGCGCATCGCTTCAAATCGCTTTTAAAAATTTCATTATCTATCATAGCTAAAAATGATGAGTCTTGCAAGAAGGGATTTTTAACGCGCCTTGAAGAAGAATTTGTGACAAGCGGCGCGTGTCCTTGGGCGCCGAATGCCGGATGTTGTTTCAGCCGCCTACAGGCGTTATGGGGGAACCGGTGAGATCAGCGGCGAATCCGACCGTACGGCGCTTTGCGATGTGTGGGGCTTCCCCGCATATTGGGTTATGAGTTCGATATGGCGCACGCCCGGCGCAAGTTCAGGTGTCTGGACAACCACGCGGGAAGGATGGTTCTCCACAAAATAGGGCGTCGCTTTCATATATGACGAGTACGCCGCCCGGGGAGAGCGCGTCGCCAATGGATTGAGTCGCAATGTCCTGCACTTCGCCGATAGAGGCATCGGTCTGGACTATTCCTGAAGTTTCATGGAGATGTACTTTAACAGTTCCCTCATGCCTTTGCGCTTCTGGAACGTAAAGTCAATCTTGTTCTTTTTCGGGTCGATAGGGCTTTCCGCAGTCTCAAACGCGCCCTTGATGGCCGGATGTACGGAGTAATACCCGTTGTCAACGGAGAAGCCGTCAGCAAGTTGGCTCATGGCCTCGGCATAGCAGAGCTTGATCGCCTCGGCCATAGCCTCATAGCTCACTTCCGCTCCGCCATTTTGCAGTAAAAACACAGATTTATTCCATTGGGAGTTTAATACCCCGCCCCTTGGGGCGGTTAAAACTGGGGGTACGGGGGATTTGTTCCCTCGCATACGCAAAGATTTCAAGGAGAAATCTTCAATACTCCGCCGCCTTGTGGCGGGGATTCTTTATTTGGCTTCATTAAAAAGGGCGATGGAATTATTGTCTGCGTCGCCCAAGTCTTGAGAGATGATTATCCGGTAGTTTTAAAGGGAAAATTTGAGCGTTTTCTGGACAACATCATCGAATCTGCGGTTCATAAACCGTAGGTTCGCATACAGCAGGAACATTATGCGCAGTAAAAACCCGCTGCGTCAGCCTCCAGCGCGGATGACGGCGGGATTATTGTTTATTCGCAGTGAGGTCAATGCCCCGCGCTTCAGGGCTAAACTTGACCCACAATTTTCACACATTCATGCTATACTACTAGGAAAACCAATATCTCTGGAAGGGGGACATGGCGCAGGGGACACGTTTCAATAGGGAGGAAGAATTCGAGGGTCTTGACTTTCATTCGTTACGGCTGGAAAACAGGTTTGTCATGGCCATGGAGACCCTGATACGACAGCCGGATGCGTCAATTTGGGAAGCGAGCGGAGACCGGGTCGAAGCCAAGTCGATCTACCGAATGCCGGGGAATGAAAGTTTTGACCAGGAGGAGATCGTCCGGGCGCATCGGGAAGCGGCGATAGGGCGAATGGCCGAATATGGCGGCGCGATCCTGGCGGCGCGGGACGCTGCGGGGGTAAACTACAACACCCGCCTGAAAATGGGGGGGGGGGGGGGTATTCCTGAAGCGGTCAAGGCGATAGCGGCCTGTGACCGGGAAGGGGATATGGCGGACTAAAGTCCGACGAGTCGTTCGCCAAAGCCCAGCCCTTGGACGAGCCGTTGCTGATACGGACAGTCCAGAACCGGATGACGATAGAAAGCAAGCGAATATTAGACGAGATGCGGAAGAAGCGAGGCCAGGGGAGGGTTGAAGCGACGATCCCTCGGGACGGCCGGAGCGGGAGGCGGCGTTGCGACTGCGGCACGCCTCATATTCAATCAAGAGGCCGCGCATCCTCAATCCGGTTAAAGGGCGGACGCCGGACTCGACGGCGTTGCAAGTTATTTATGTGAAGGGAGAAAGCCCGCCCCGGGGGGAATCGCCGACAGAATGGTTTCTGGCGGCCAGCGAACCGGTTGACAGTTCGGAAGAGGCGTATGAATATGTCGGATATCATATGCCGCGGTGGAAGATAGAGCGGTTTCGTTACGCGCTTAAGAGCGGGCGCGCGATTGAGAGGTTGCAGGAGCGGAGCGTAGGCAAAACGACGGCGCTTGTCCTGATGCGCCCGATCATCGCGGCAATGATGCTGGACATGACGTATGCGGCGCGGCTTGCGCCGGAGCATCCTGCTCCCTTCTTTTGGGGAGGACGAATTGTATCTCAAAATGCCATCATCGACAGTTATAAAATAATCAGCCTTTGCATTAATTGCACCTGATATATGCAACGCATCCAATGGTTTTATTCTCTTTTGTATTATTTCATTTGCTTTAACCAAAATGTCATGACTCTCCCCAACAGAATATTTTGCGTTTTTAGAAAAATCAAATATGAATAATCTTTTGTTTTCAAACGGATTTATATAATTTTTATAAAAACAGACATAAGAATAAATCAAGTCTATTTTATTATTTTTTATCAAAGACTGTATATATAACTTCGCCTGAGTTTCCAAAGAAATTCTCAACTGAGATTGGTCATCAAACGGTCTGTTGTATGTACAGTTATCCAAATAAATTTTCTTGTTTCCCATAGTTTAGACCTTAAAACATCATTATTTTGAGTATATACTATTATTTTATATTTTTCAAGTTTTTCTTTTGATGATTTTTTTGCAATAATTGTCAGAAAAAATGGCGCATAACGTTCCGGCTGTATATGAGGTTCGCCGCCCTTGCTCATACC
>JAITIK010000164.1 GCA_031279555.1 Treponema sp.
CCCCAAAGTGGCGCCTTTGCCGGTGGGAGACTCTGCATCATCAAGCTCGGCTACGCCGTCAGGACTTTCGGCCGCGCTATACAGCCCATTCTTAATAGTCCATAAGGATCCACCCGATTTATCAGTGCCAAAGGCGTAATAATACAAATTAAACACCAGCAATCCGTCTGTATTCTTATTCGGGAGGCTGTGTTTGTTACCCCCGTCGTCAGGGTGGTTGACAAAGAGAACAGCGCCGTCGTCTGGTAACTTGTTCTCCCCGTTATAACCAAAATCAAAGTTAGTATCGACAGTCCGTAACTCAACGGTAGTAAATTTATCTCCTATATAACGGTGATGCACGTAAACGTCGTAATAGAAAAGCCGCAGCGTATCGGGATCGCCCTCGTTGAATTTTTCCGCATCAATCAACGCCTCGAGTCTTTTGAAATTATACTTCACCGCAAATGTATCGTTTGCGGGATCAATGTCCCCGGGCCCTTTGTCGGGATCCTCCTCCTCCCCCGCTACAAAAGGCGCCACGTGGACAAGCCGATTTTTTTTATCAATGACCACATCATCGGCGCCGTTGTTGTCATAGGTTAAGGCCGCTTCAAATATGAAGTCATTCCAAGTCTCCTCATACGGGTTCTCACCGATATCATTATCAAAGCTCGTGTCCCACTGAGGCGCGCAGGTTGCCAGCTTCATAGTAACCAGATTGTCTGTGCCGGCCACAATTTCTACGTCCGATTCAAAGCCGGCCGCCACAAGGACCCGGTTGATTCCCGCCAGAAGCAGCACCTTGTACCCGTCCCCCGGAGGGACCGCTATGTTTACATATCCTTGAGTGGGGGTACCCACGCCCCGGTAGTATGTATCGTCGTCCGTATTATCCTCAGTGCCGTTGTCATTTTTGAACACCGCCTCGTAATAATTCGCGTAGAACTGTACGGAACCGGGGTCCACGGATCTCGCGCCGCTGTTCTGGGCCTGCGGCGGACTCACCTTCACCTTCACCGTCACCAACCCCCCTTCATTTTCAATTTTCCCGCTCAGAGTCTCAGACTCCGGCGGGAGGGAAGATCCGCCGCACGCACCCAACACCGCCAAAACGGCCGCCATGACAAGTCCGGCGCAAGAACGCCGAACCCTCTCCAATCCAAACGCCGGCGCACGCGCTGGCGTTCCCATACAAAGCAGTTTTTCTTTCATAACCACCCTCCTAAAAATATTGTTTTCCCCCTACGGAGGAAATTATGAGGGCCAAACGCATTGCGATTCATCATGAAAAGGTGTATGCTGGCAATGCGTTTGGCAAAGCCCCAAGCCGGCGATCTTCTTGCCGGAATGAGCCGGCTTGGGGATCCTCTTTTGTACTATAGCGGGCGTCGCGCTACGCGCCGCCTGGCTTCCCGGGTTGCAAGCGGGCTGAAGCCTCCCGCATCCCCCCCTTTAGGGAATGACGGCCGGCTGTATCTCGCTCCACGGCCCCTCTCGCCCTTTCTCGTTCCGCCACGCCATCGCGCCGGAAAGCGCCGTCCCTTCGGCTTCGGGCGGCAGTTCCAGCGTCCGCGGCCAATTGGTCGGCGGCGCGCTTTTCACTAGCGGCTCGTAATTCGCGATCGGCGCGTCCGCAACTCCTCAGCAAAACGCCGCCCCATTGCGCCCGCAGGGGACGGCGCGGCCCGCGTACCCCTGATCCCGGAAATCGAACTGTATCCGCATGATGTCCAACACCTTGAACCTGAACTCAGGCCGCGTCTTCGGCGCCGGAATGGCCGCGCTCCTCCCGTCGTGACCCGCAACGCCCGCCCGATTCGGCCTGCGGGACGCCCCACGCCGCGGCGTTCTCCAAGACCTCTTTGATGAAATTGCGGCCCCACTCACGGAATTCCTCGTCCGCCTGGGGGATGAGGCATTTGCCTTTCATATACCGCTCCTTCTATGCGATATTGATTTTCCTTGCGGGTTTTCACCGCTGTTTTCATCGCTTTGATTGGCCTTAATGAAAGTCTGATTCACGATAATGAGACTTTGATTTATGGTAATGACAATCTGATTCATAGTAATGAGAATTTGATTGGCGTTGACGAAAGACTGGAAAGGCGACCCTGGGCGAGGCTGAGAAAGAGACGCCGCAACGCCGCGCGCTTTGACTGCGTGGCGGGTGTCGTCTATTGCGGCATAAATAGTTAGCGCAAGACCGCCGGGGGGGGGGGGGGGTCCGCGAACATGAGGGCGGCGACTGGGTCGGACGGCTTGAGCGGCTCGCTCGCCGAATTGGGATGCTTTTTCATTCTTGTATGTCAACGCTCCTTCTTGAAGATTGAGCCTTTCCCAACGCCCGAACCGCGTTCGGGGGAAAGGCTTTGGAAAAAGCGATCTAAAGCCCGCTTTTTCCCGCTAATCTAAGGAGGCATCCCCAAACTGAAGTTGTGGGAAAGTCTCGATTCTCGCGCCTTTGTAAAAAAGTATAAGACGGTTTCAGATGATTGTCAATGGTTTTCTTTCAGATGGACAAAGAATTTTTAACGCGGACAGGGCGAACATAAAGACTCAGGCGGAAACCAGGGTTGTCAAAGAAAAAGCCCGCGTTTTCGCCGCATGGATGGGGCGCGGATCGCGTCAGCCGCGCTACGCGCCGCAACGCATGACGCTCCGTCCGCCGCGAGCCTGCGGTTCGACGGTTTTTTCGGACAATGGCATACGCCGCAACGCTTAATTTATAAGGGATTGGCGATTTTCTCCAAGAGCTTGTTTCAAAAGCAACCCGAACGCAGCTCGCGTTTTGGAACAAGCTCAAGTGGTTCTCAAAAATGATGCGGGTGATTTTTGGGAGATGATCCCGTTAAACATAATAGCGTGAGTTCGATAAGATGAAGATACATCCCCTATTGTCGAACTCACGTTAATAACATACCGTCACGGCAAACGCATTACAGCGGGGCGGGCGTCCTCCCGCAACGTTTTCACGGCTAGCCCTCTGCGGCGTCAAGCGCTTCTTTCCGCGCTGAAAGTTTGAGGACGTCGAACAACCCCGCCATATCGCCCTGCATGATAATATCCAGCTTGTAGAGCGTAAGGTTGATGCGGTGATCCGTCAGTCTGTTCTGAGGAAAATTATAGGTGCGGATGCGCTCGGAACGGTCGCCTGAACCGACCTGACTTTTGCGGGCTTCGGCGCGCTCGGCTGCGGCTTTGGCTGCCTCCGCCTCGTAAATGCGGGCGCGGAGTATGCGCATCGCTTTCGCTTTGTTCTTTATCTGACTCTTTTCATCTTGGCAATGAACCACAATGCCGCTCGGAATGTGGGTGATGCGCACCGCCGAATCCGTAGTGTTGACGCACTGCCCGCCCGGCCCTCCGGCCCGCATCACGTCAATGCGCAGATCGTCCGGCTTGATGTCGATTTCAGTCTCGTCCGCTTCGGGCAGAACCGCGACCGTAACCGCCGATGTATGGATGCGTCCGGAAGCCTCGGTCTCTGGCACCCGCTGTACGCGGTGGACGCCCGACTCATAGCGGAGATTTTCGTACACATTGCCGCCATTTATGGAAAAGACGATTTCTTTGAACCCGCCAAGTTCGGTTTCGTTGGAGTTCATAATTTCGAACTTCCAGCTTTTGGTTTCCGCAAAACGGGAATACATGCGGAAAAGATCCGCCACAAAAAGCGCGGCTTCATCGCCGCCGGTACCGGCGCGGATTTCCATGATGATGTTCTTTTCGTCAAGAGGGTCTTTAGGAATAAGGAGGAATTTAAGCTTTTCTTCGGCTTCCCGCAACCGTTTTTCCAGTTCTTTCACTTCTTCTCTGGCGAGTTCCTTCATTCCAGGGTCTTTTTCTTCCTGTAAAAGCGTTTTCGCATCGTCACATTGGGCGGTCAGCGTTTCAATTTCATTATGCGCCGCCGCAATCTCGCCGAGTTGGGAGTATTCTCTCATTATGTCACGGTATTTGTTTTGATTCTTCACCAATTCCGGGTCTTGCACCAGCGTTGACAGTCCTTCATAACGGCGAAGCATGGAATCTAATCTTTCATTCATGGGACGACTATACCATACCACGGCGCGTTTGTGAAGGTGTGGGCAAGACGCTTCGCCGGAAGCCCGCGTCCAGCGCTGTGAAGAGCGAGGCTCTTTATGGCGAACACGCCGAACTTCATTTCCCCGTTTAGACGCCGGCGCCGGCAGATCCCGCTGAAAAGTTGACATTGGAAAACACCGGTTCATGCGCATTGATCACCCGAAAAGACTTGGTTTTCACTTCAGGCAAGCCGAGGAACATGTCAGCTTCATTTGGACACGCCGGATCGTTTTCGTTTGTAATAAATTCGCTGTTTGAAATAGATAGATTTCTAACCGGCGATTCGGGAAGTCCGGCTATAAAACCGGCTGACGCCTTGCATCCGCTCGCCTTTATGTCTTCAATGATAATATTTTTTATTGAAGGCGTTGTATAGGTTACCGGCATGGGTTCAAGCGTAAACCATCCGTCGGACAAAGCGGCGCCGCACCGGTAGAACATATTGATGACTAAAGGGCAAAGATTATTTTCCATAGTTAAATGTTTGAAATGCAAATTGCTGATTTGTCCTCCCCGTCCCCGTCTTGTTTTTATACGTATGCCCCTGTCAGTTCCCTGAAAAAGACAGTGTTCGGCGGTAATATTAAAGATGCCGGCGGCAGTTTCGCTTCCGATAACGATACCTCCATGCCCGTTTTTCACCGTACAACGTCTAACCGCAATGTTTTGTGAAGGTTTGTTTACCTTTATACCGTCTTCCCCGGAACCGGATTTAATTGCAATGCCGTCATCGCCCACGGCAACCTCGCAACGTTCAATCAGCACATTTTCACAAGAATCAATATCTATGCCATCGGTGTTAGGAGCATCGGCAGGATTGGTTATTTTTATATCCTTTATCGTAATATCATTGCAAAACACCGGATGCAACGTCCAAAACGGCGAATTGCGCAATGAAAACCCTTCAAGATAAACGCTGGTACAATTCCTAAATTGCACAAGAGGGGGGCGCAAAAACTGCATTTCCCGGCTGCCGCCTCCCGACGGCTGTTTTTCATACCCGGGGTTGAGGCGCGCCAAGGCTTGTTCATCCGGCGTTACCGGCGATTTCTGACCGTTTTTGCGTTTTTCCTGTAATATCGCCCACCATACCGCGCCTGAGCCGTCAAACGCGCCTTTCCCGATAATACGGATATGATTCTGGTTGTCGGAAAAAACAAGGGGGCGCATTCCGTAACATTCCACGCCTTCCCACCGTGTCCAAACAGGTTTATAACGATCTGGATCGGGGATAAAACTAATCACGCTATTTTCTTCCAGGACAAGGGTGGTATGGGAAAAGATTTCAACGGGTCCTGTTTTCCATATCCCCTCGCCGACATGAATAATTCCGCAACCGGCTTCTTTTACGGCATTAAATGCGGCGGAAAAAGCTTCCGAATTATCATATCGCCCGTCTCCATGCGCGCCGAATGCGGTGATATTCCGTTCAAACACCTCGCTGCTCCTTATGCAAAGTCTGACTTGCCGCGCGCTCCCCGTTTCAAGGACGCAAACACCGCTCGCGCCCTTGAAACGAGTGCGTTTATAGAGACCGGCGTCAAACCAGACGTTATTCGCAGTGGGGTCTAATACCTCGCCCTTTAGGGCCGTTAGAGTTGGCGACGTCAACAAAAAATGGCGGTAGACCTCACGGTTAAATATTTTCTTTACGCTGAAGCGGTTCCAAAACTTCAGTTTTAGAACCGCTTCTTACCCTTGGAGAAAATCGCGCAAGCTATAACCGCTTAACTTATAGAGAATTAACAATTTTCTCCCAAAACCTTTCCAAAACCAACCCGAACGCACATTCGCGTTTTGGAACAGGCTCCACTCACTTCGCATTGCTTTTTATATGAGACTGTTTCAAAATATCAGAGCGCCTGAAGGGGGAAAACAGGCGCAACCCTAAACAAACGCCGCCCTAAGCGCGCAACCCGCTTTTCCCCACGCATTAAAAAAATTAGAAAGTCATCACGACTTTGATGAATAAACCGCCGGTTTCAAGAAGGGCATTGGGGCCGGATGCGTCAAGCTGTTTGTATTTTACCTGTCCGTCAGCCCTGCTTTCCAACGTGGCGTTCATTGACAACCCCTTGTTTTCATTGAAGCCGATGATAAAGCGTCCGTTATTCATAAATTTTATCCCGGCATACACTTCAAAACCGTAATTTTCCGCAAACGTGAATGTGTTGGTGTAATTGTCGCGGTCGGAAGACACACCCGGGGCGGTCTGCCATAACGCATTTGTCAATGTTCCCGCGACAAAACCCGCGCCAAGCAGGAAGCGGTTCCTATATGTGCATTGGGCGTCTATAGACAGTGAGATTATCGACAGGGGATCGCGGTAAATATGTTGGATGCCATAATAAGCGCCCGCAAGGTTTGCGCTCGCATCTATATCGCCCGCAGTCAAGCGCAGGCCCGCGCCAAAACCGGCCGCCAACGTATTGCGGAAATTGGTGGTGGCGCTTGTTTGAGCGGTACTGGCGGTTCCGCTCAAAACATCAATATTTTTTTCAAACCAGCCTATACTGAATCCCATCGGAATGCTGATGGATGGGGTGGCGTTAACCGTGTAACGCGCGGCGAATCCCATCGAATTGCCCGAATAAATGTTGACCCCATTCAAAGCGTACAGCGCTTCAGCCGAAAGCGGATTGCCGGCAAGCGGGAAATCATGCAGTTTCAGCGAAGCGAATAAAGCCGGCGCGTATTTCCCCAACACAGGCTCTCCATGCGTAGAAACGCTGCCGTCAACATCGTAAAGGCGGGGAATAGCTTCGTCAAATTTGAAATTGCTTGTAAACGCGCCTGAAATCAGCGGCTTCTCTTGTCCGGAAATATACTGCAATTCAAGCTCATAATTATAGGTATTGGCGGTTTTCAGCATATACAAGACGGATTCCGTTTCATACTTTGAAATCCTGCCAAAATACGAGGACTCGGTTTTGTATTTTCCCGCTTTCAACAACGCCTGTACCGGCAGATTAAAAGATAAAGCGTCAAAAACGTTCACCTTCCCATATACCGAATCAAATGAAATGCCGAACTCGCTTTTCCCCAATGCCTCAAGTTGGAGCGGTTCATAGAAGGAACCTGATCTGCCCGTCGCCGTTATCTTAAAGTAACCTTCAAGAAATGAAACGGGTTTATAAGAGATAATTACATTGCCGCTGATGTAATACCCGTTTTTTTCTCCCTCATACGCGCCGTCGCCTTTTCCGCTTGTCTCCTGCGCCGTCTCCGCGGCGCCAAGCGTATATATAGTAGTGAGATCGCCGGATAAAGAAAAAACCCCTGTTTGCGCCCATACCGAAGGCGCCATTAAAACCAGCGCGCCAGCCACCCCTATTTTTTTTATCATGCCGTTAATTCTTAACATACACATCTCCTGCTACCAGCACAATAAAACGCAATGCTGAAAATATTCAGTTTGATTATTGTATTTTTCTGTCATTGCGTTGCATACAAAACGAGAATGTCTGAATAATGAAAAAACTTATCGGCTTTTTAACTTTTCATGCATATATGATTAAACAGATTTATCGAGCGTGAGGCATTTTTTCCAGCATTGAGAGATGATTCTCACCGGCGCGGCGTTTATGGAGGGAATATGGCGGTAAAAGCATTCCGTTTAGTCGGCGGCGTTATTGTTTTATCTATTATTATACTATCCTGTAATTTATCCCCCACGGAAAGCGGGATATACTATAGAGAAAACAATCCTACGGGATTTGTTGAAGCGCCTTTGTCCGGTGAAAATCTCAACAGGTTGTCATTCGGCACCTCGTCAAGAGAAGCGAACGGCAACTCCGCCGCCCATCAGCCCGGTTGTGTTATAGAGGACAATCTCTCTATAGACGGAAGCGTTACCATAACGTCTACAAACTCCAGCAACAACGCGGGAAAAATAGCCGGAAGCGAAGACGGCATCGCGTACTTCTTTAAGGAAGTGGACAAAAACAAAAATTTCCGGTTGAGCGCGGATTTCTATGTGGAAATGTACGGCTTTTCCAACGGCAAGACCGATCTGAATGGGCAGGAAGGCTGGGGCATCATGGCGCGTGATTATGTGCCTCAGTATATATGGACAGGCGGCGACGGAAAAAGATACGACGCCACTATGGACGGCATACGCTACGGCATCAACACCGAAGACGGCGTTTCCCCCAGCAACACCTCCAACGAAACCAATGGCATGTACTATACGGGCAAGGGAAGGGCAGATGGTCCCGGCGGTTCCGGCAACATGATAATGGTCGGCGGCGTCAAGCGCGGCGCGCGTGTCTATTGGCGCACCGGCGTAACGGATCCCGTCGGCGACGCCGTAACCAACGCCGATACGGTCGCGGATGCGTCCAAGGCGAAGTTTTACTATTTGCCCAGGGAATTCGCCGATTATTCCATGTACGGTATGGGCAGAGCCGGCATTGAGGCGCGTCCGGACTTCCCCACTGCGGGTTTGACCTACAGCCTTACGCTGGAAAAAACCAATTCCGGATTTAAGGCGAAAATTGCGCCTCCCAAAGGTGTTGGCAAGGGCGTTACCAAAGCCCGCGAGCCGTCCGACGGCGCGACGCTTGAGTACAACGATCTGGTGGTTGACAAGGGCGTTGTCAAAGCCGGGGAACTCTATTTCCCGGACGGCGAAAACATGCTCTTTTCTATAAATAAAGAAAAATACTATGTGGGATTTTTTGCGTGCCGCGACGCGAAAGTTAAGATAACGAATATCCGTTATGAAGAAGCCGATGTAACTGACTGCGCCCCGCTTGTGGAGCTTGAGCCGGAATTGTACACGCCGTCTTTTTCCGTAACGTCTCCAGCGACCGCTTCCATAGCCGATTATACGCTGTACGCCCGCTCCAATGTGGAGGGCGTGTTAAGCGTCAGATTAAATGGCGGAGAGGTGAAAAATTACAGCGGAGCGTGGACAACCGAAAAAAGCAACGCGAGCGCCGAGCCTTTTACGCTTTTCACCGTGTCGGGATATGGGCTTAAAGACGGGGACAATGTATTCAACACGATATTTACGCCTTCGGTCAAACAAGCCAATTTGCAGGCTCATCTGCAAGTTGAGACCGCCGCGCTTCTTGCCAATACGACGCCTATTTATCAGACATTTGTGGTAACGAAGAAGTCCATCGGCGCATCCGGCGGCGACATCTATGTCGCGCCTACAGGAAGATCGTATCACGCCGGAACGCGGGAAAGTCCTCTGGATTTGGAGACCGCGATAGCGTACGTACAGCCCGGTCAACGCATCATTATGCTGAAGGGGATTTACACGCCTCTGTCTGTCACCATTCCCCGGTACAATAATGGAACGGCAGACAACTATAAATACATCGTAGCGGAAGAGCGTGACAAGGCGATCATAGACTTTCAGAAAAATCTGAACGCCAAAGGCTTTGAATTGCGGGGCGATTACTGGTATATAAGCGGCATCCATGTCCGCAACGCGCCGAACAAAGTCAAGGGGCTTACGGTGATGGGTAGCTACAATGTTGTGGAGTGGGTGAAGACCTATTTCAACGGCGACACCGGCATCCAGATCAGCGGCGCCAGCGCGGAACCGAAAGCTCTGTGGCCCAGCAATAATCAGATACTGTACTGCGAGTCCTTTGCCAATATGGACGAATCCCGTGAAGACGCGGACGGCTTCGCTTCCAAACTGACTTCCGGCGAGGGGAATGTGTTCAGGTGGTGCGTGGCGCACCATAACGCGGACGACGGCTGGGATCTTTTTGCCAAAAAAGAGACTGGCGCTATCGGCGCGTTAAAACTTGAGCGTTGCATCGCATATTCAAACGGCAAATTCCTGAACGCCGGGTTGTCCGCTTTATACGGGGGCAACGGCATTGCCGAAGAGTCCTCGCGGTCTGGCGGAAACGGGTTTAAGATGGGCGGCGAAGGGATCCCGGTAACGCATGAAGCGGAGGATTGCCTTTCTTTTAACAACGACGCGGACGGGTTTACCAGCAATTCAGACCCGGCGATCCGGCTCACCCACTGCGCCTCGTATGATAACGGCGGCACCATAGAAGACGACAGCCCTACCGCAAACAAGCCGGGGAACTATGCGATCTATGGCGCAGGCTCAGCCGGTTATACCGGACTTGACGCGGTTATCACCCAGATTGTTTCCCTCTACTCGTCTAGCGCTTCGCGTGACCGGGATAGGGTTGAAGCGAAAATGCCGTCCAGCGGGTATTGGTGGAACGGGACGCAAACTATCAACACATCGGGTAGAACGCTTACGGTCGCGGCCAACATGATTTCTACGGTTATTCCTTATCACCCGGGCGGCGCGGCGCCTTTCGACGACTCCATACAAGGCAATTTCCTTGTTATGCAATCGCATAGCGTCGGAGAACCGTACGGAATCGGCGATACGGGCAAGTATGTACTCAACGGGTTTATGCAATTAAAAGATGTATACGATTTGGTGACGCCTGGGGCAAGAGGACTGTGGGACTAGGGGAGACATGATGATGAATATAAAATATCTAGCGGGCGCAATCATTATAATAGGCGGGCTTTGCTTTTTGGCGGGATGTATGGAGACGCTTGCGCCCGATGACATGATTTTTTCGGTAGATGACGGCGGCGTCAACGGAAGCGGAAGCGATGATGACGGCGAGGAACGGAATCTTGTCGTAGATGAGGGCTTGACGCTCTACAATATGCCGGGCGGCATCTTTGACTTGGACGAAGGAACATTTACCATGCCGGAGACTTTTGGGCGCAGGCCCGCCGAATCTGACGGCGGAGACGTTACGCTTGACGAAGACATCCGCAAGCGGGGGAAGTACCTTATAGACGGTCCCTTAGTGTCAAGTTCAAAACTGGATTCGGGCGGTTTTACCGACGTTCAGTTTATCCATTACAAAGAGCCTTTGGAGGGCGAATTCACCTTGAGGGCGCGGGTTCTTATGACCGCAAAAGCAGGCGATTCCAGCAGCAAGGGCTTCTTTTTCGGCGCGTTTACCGGTACGCCGGTACTAAAGCCTGGCAGCGACGAAGTTGATCATGTGGCGTTTGCCACCGGAGAAAGAGGCGCGGGCTTGCTCTTCCGTACCAATGATACGGCCGATGGCAATTCAGGCGGTCCCGCTATACGCCCCTATTTCAAAGATGCAAGCTCGGCCGCCGGAGGGTGGTCAACAGGCCCTACAAACTCCTCAGAAGCGGGAAGCGCCCGCCCTGAATACTGGCTTAACGCCCGCCAGCCCACATACAAGCAGGAGCGTATTCTTGAAGTCACGCGCCAACAGGCAAATCGCGTCGCCTCGGACGGCTCAACCCGCGAAGTGGCGTTTGTTTTCCGTATTTATGACAGCAAGAGCGGCGTAAAGCTCCACGAAGCGTTTCTGGACACTTCTTCAGTTAATGAGGGCGTCCGGGTGGGACAGCCCGTCTATGCCGGCATCGCCTTGCTCGGTTCCTCCGTAGAGTTTTCGGAGATTAGCATGTGGGATAACAAAGACAAGACCGGCGAACCGTTTTTTAAAACGCCGGAAACTGAGCCCGCCTATGTCGCGGTGGAACAAGTTAAATTAAAGGCGCGGCTGGGAGCAACTACACAAGATCGCACTCTTTCGGTATTTCCTGATTTACCTAGTACCAGCGCTCTGACCGTAGCTAAATTGTTTGTAAAAAATGCCGGCGGTTATATCACTTTGATACCGGATTTCCAACCGGCACATGCAGACAATGGCTACTTTGAGTGGCAGATAATAGATATTGAAGGTTTTCATTCGTCCGGTATTACATTGGAAAAGGTGGATGCAAACCATGAGGAAACTGGATGGAAACAGGTGTATGCCCATGTTGACGAGGAAGGAGGTAAAGCCATTATTATGGCAATATCTTGCGATCCGGGGTTGGCAGATTGGAGCATAGCGATCACCGTAGAATAGCGTGAATAACCCGTGTCTAACACGGGAAAAACACCCTTCGGGGGAAAAGTAAGGAGCGAAGTGTGAAAAAGCTGGGCTTTATTGGAGTAACAACCATAATGTTGTTTATCTTATTTACCGCTTGTCCAATAGACGGCGGTGACGATGACACCATCTACATCACCGGCGTTACTATTATGAATGGTAATGCGGATGCGGGTGAAACACTTGCCGTTGCAGTAGGAGGCGCTGATATCACATTAACCGCAGTAGTCCTTCCTGCCGAAGCCGCAGACGCGGATAAAGCTGTTGACTGGGAAAGTAGTAATCCAGCTATAGCGACAGTAGCGGATGGCGTGGTACGTGGTGTTGCGGCAGGTAAAACAACTATTACCGTTACAACAGCGGGTAAAAAGAAGGATGGGGAATTTGCAACGGATACTATTGTAGTGACGGTGTCGGCGACTCCTCCCAAAGTAACCGGAATTAGCATACAGGTGAATGGAACGGATGTTTCACAAGTTGACGTTTATGAGGGGTCTCCGATAACGCTTGCCGCAGTAGTCTCTCCTGCCAGCGCCAGCGAAGCGGATAAAGCGGTAACATGGTCGAGTGCCAATTCGACGATTGTAACCGTTGAGGAAACAACCGGAGTGGTAACGTGGGTAGCTGAAGGCGAGACAACCGTAACGGCGACTACCGCAGGTGAAAAGGAAGAAGGCGGTAGAGCAACGGCTACGGTAACGGTCTATGCCAAGGGTACGCCAAAACTGGTGATATACAATAAAGGTACAGTGGCGGAGGGTACCACGACAACTTTGCCCGAACTTGTGAACAATCGTTATACCATCATTAATGCTTCAGACACCAATGAGATGGGAGGCAGTTGGGATGGAGACACTAGCGGTAAAACCCTCATCTATCTTGATACCCCTGTTTCCGGAGATTTTGAAATGACTGCTCGTGTAAGGGTAGTTGAATCGCAGGGAGCTACCGGTAACAAGAGCGCGGTACTTATAGGCGCACTTCTTGATGCCGGAGACTCAACGGCTGATTCAGCCCAAGGCGCCCCTAAAGGTAATACGCTCTGGTTTGGAGGTATCCGGGTTTGGGGCGGAGGCGATAAAACCAGATACCTTGCCAGAACGTCTGGCTCATTGTATACCAGCAATGCGATGTCCGCTGGGACAGGAGGCAATGGAATTACAAGTGCGACATTCCTGTATGAATACCTCTATAAAATAATAAGAGCAGATGGGGACTACACTTTAAAAGTTTATGATACAAAATATCCGGACAAAGAACTCGGTACTCATACGATTGCTTCTGGTCAAAATCCTCAATCGGCATTAAGCGATGATCCTGTGTATCCCGGTTTTATTCTTGCGGGTATTAAGGTGGAAATTTCCAATGTAATCATCAAGGAAGGGGCTGCACAAATATTCTCAAGCGGAGAATCCGCGTACACGCCGGTAGCCGCTACAGGGATAACGCTGTCCGCCGCCGGCGCCGAAGGCGCGGGCGGGTATGATTATGTGGCGGTATATGACGAGATGATCCCACCCTCTGTACAGCTTGTACCGGCGTTTGTTCCGCCCAATTCCACCGATGATATTACATGGTCAGGGACTGGCGCAAATGCGACGGTAGATCAGACTGGACTTGTTACATTTACCGGAGCGGGTGAATACACGGTAAAAGCGGAGATAACGAACAATCCAACTATCTATGGGGAATATAAATTCAACATACTTGCCGCAGTTCCTCCTGTAACGGTAGTTGCCATATCCGGCCCGTCCACAGTCCAAGCCGGTTTTACTATCACCTTGAGCGCGGAGGTTGACGTAGGTGCAAATCAGGAGGTTGCCTGGTCATCAAGCGATCAGACTATAGCGACTGTTGATCCTACAAGCGGCCTGGTAACAGGCGTTATGGCAGGAACCGTTACCATAACCGCCACATCTCCGTATGGAGCGAATAACGCCGAGGTACTGGGGACGCATGAGGTTACGGTAACTCCAGCGGAAGGATCGAATATACTGTTTTCCTGGAGAGCCGTAGATGCAGGATGGGACGCCATACCCAAGGGAACATCTGTAAAAATAAATGATATAGATGTTGCGGTTATTGGATCAAGTGATCTGACAAAAAAAGAGGATGGCAGCGGATATGTGTTAAATAACGCCCGTTTTGTCATAGGCTCATCTTCCCAGACGGCGACTGCCAATTCAGATACTAGTGTTGCGGGGACATTGAATCTTTCAAAACGAGCAAAAGTAACTGTTGAATATTCAGAATCAAGCGGTTCCGCCAACTTTCAGATATTTGTAAATAACAATACTACTAGTTCCGGCTCCTCAATCTTTAATAATAAGGATGCAAATCCTATTGATGATGGTTCGATTAGTAGTACTATTAGCAGGGTGCATAGTGCGGCTCCTGATGCAACTGGTGGAAAAATTGAGGTAGAGCTTGATCCCTCGAACTTTGTACCCAAACTAGCAGACAATCCGACAAGCGCAGCCGCTCAATCTTTATCAACAGCCTTTGTGTCATTAAGGGCCGAAAGTGCCAGATACATCACCATTACGAGCATCACCATTGAGTACGTAACCGAATAACCCCAAGAACGCCGGCATGAAGCGCCGGCGTATATGGCTCTTCTATCGCCCCGCAATTCGCGGGGCGTTTTTTTGCGGAGAGGACCGCCGCCTTCCGCCTCTCCGGGTTTGACACTTCTTGAGTACATCAGCATAACCGCCGCTCCCCTCGAATCAAAAATCATTTGACGGAAAATAAAGAACAGAATGATAATTCTCACTGAAAACAACGCATTCCAGAATACCGGCAAGCGCCTGCAAAAAAATCGCTCCGATTATAATCAAATTGAAAATTTCTCGCAGTATTGCATTGAATTAATATTTTATCGAATCCGCCGTAAAATCCCGCCCTTTAAGGCTGGGGATTAAGGCGGCGCGGCGGCAAGAGATAGGGAAGGCTGTTGACGCTTAGGCAAAGACAGCTAAGAATAAATCTCGATGATGCGCCGTAGCGGTTACAGCCCTGTTTGCGAAGTTCGACCCCATTTTTAATTTTTAAACTTTCTGCCAATATCATTGCCGCTTCTTGGCTTAAATGTCTAAACCGAAATCCATAATAAATATCATTAGTTTCAGTAATATTTAATTTAGCTCTTTCTTTTTTAGTGTGGTAATGCAACATATTCATAAACAAACATAAGGGAACCTCTAAAAACGCGACTGCGGTTCGACAATTTTTAGAGGTTCCCTTAATGCTATTTTTGCATTTAAAATATTGTTTGAAATTCCTTAAACTTAATTTTATGCCGTTTAGCCCAATTTCGCATAACAGAGCCAATAACCGCTTAGGATCCGCGCAAAAACAAAATACAGGCATTTTATTTCTCATTGCTTACACGATAATGAAATAACATGACCAAAAGAGCATGTTATTTCTGCGCGGGTCTTAACGTATTCGTAGGATTTCTAACCGCTGACGCTCCGCATGATGGAGATGGTCGCAGGAACGCTGTTTTCAAGAAGAATGTCAATGCCGGGCTTTCGCTCTTTAAGCAACCGGAAAAAGGTTCTGTAGTCCATTTCACCGCTACCGGCGCTTAGACTGTTGATCTTCCCGCCGTTTTCCATACGGAAGTCTTTCGCATGAATCGCGGCGATGCGTTCGCCGAAGGCTTCAAAGGCGCGGATAAAGAACGCTTCCTGCGGTTCGGTCAATCCCGAAAGGGGAATAAGATTAACCGGATCGTAAATAACCTTGAGGCAGGGGGAAAGAAACCGGTCGAGGAATTCTTTCATCAGCTCTACGGAAGAGATAGTATGCTGATCCGCCACAGCTTCAACGCCAATGATGGCGCCGCGTTTTTCCGCAGTTTTGAGGAGCCGTTCAATGGAAAAACAGAGGCGGTCGAACGTTTCGCGCTTTTGGGTGTCGGGATGCCAAGAGCAGTCGGGATTGCAGGAGCCGGTCTCGGTGCCAACAACGGAACAGCCGAAATCCGGCGCAAAGCAGAGGTGTTCCTCAAACCGGCGGAGGCTTTTTTCCCGCATGTTTTCATCCGGGTGTACCGGATTGATATAGCAGCCAAGTACCGCAATCTCAATATCCTGTCTTTCAAAGACGCGCCTTATGAAACGCGCATATCCGGGGCTGAGACAGCCGTCTTTCGGGGCGTCAAGCAACGCCTTTGACAAAGCGAGTTGAATTGAAGCGGGTTTATATGGGGCAAGGGCTTGCGCCAATGCTTCCGGCGCCAGTTTTCCGTAATCGTGAGCGCGAAGACCAAAACGCAACATATATATAGTTTAGCATGAATATATAGCGAATGCAAGAACTAAGGCGTAGCGCGCGCATTATGCGGACATAATTTGATACGTTTGTATAACTGCGGTACTATCGCCCGTTCATCTGTAACATTTGGCGTACTACTGTTGTTGATATAGAAAGAGCGTATAAAAAACAAAACGAAGGAGAGAAGGCAGGCATGCATTCTTTACAACGAACATTCCGGTACTCATACCACAACGCGGTTCTCTGCCTCATCGGCATTAATGCGCTGGTTTTCGCCGCGCAACAGCTTTCCCGTCCGGTTGTTTACTACCTCGCGCTTATCCCGGGCGCAGTTCTTTCCGGTTGGGTGTGGCAGTTTGTCACCTATATGTTCGCTCATGGCAACGTCACTCACATTTTGTTCAACATGCTGGCGCTTTTTATCTTTGGTACACAGGTTGAACGACAGATTGGCACAAAGGAATTTCTTGCATACTACTTTGTAACAGGTGTCTTAGCGGGAGTGTTTTCCTTTGCGGTCTATTTTTTCACCGGTACCAACGTGATGCTTTTAGGAGCGTCCGGGGCTGTTTTTGCGGTTCAGCTTGCCTACGCCGCCTTATTTCCCCGGTCGATCATGTACGTCTGGGGCATATTGCCGCTTCGCGCTCCGATCATGGTACTGGGCTTTACGGCTTTGGAAGTAATTCTGTCCATTACCGGTTTGCAGGGCGGCGTCGCGCACCTGACCCATTTAGCGGGCTTTGGCTTCGGCTGGCTCTATTTCCTCCTCCGGTTCGGCAGAAATCCATGGCGTATGTTTAAGTAGATGACGCTGTGGAGCAAACTGCGGTAGGCGGCAGTTTGGCAAGCGTTTCCGCTTGCTGACAGCGGTTTTCTATTTTTGCCGTCCGGTCGCCGTTTCATCCGCTTGTTTTTGGGCGAGTGTCGTTTTGACTTGTTCAAGCGTATAGCCGCGTATAGCTTGCTCAAAAAACGCCAACGATTTCACCCATCTTTCCGGTATTCTTTTCCAGCGCGGCATTGACTGCATTTCAAGAGTCATATAAGCCTCCTTAAACGTGGCGGATGCCGCCATACAGTTCCCTGTGCATACGCATAAAGTTTTCCAGTATCATTATCGCGTCTTCATCGCTTATAAAGCTTTGTCCGCGACTCCGTTCAAGCGTGGCTCCTAAGCGGGTAAAACGGCGACAATATTTTACGTTATTCCACCGTCTCGACTCTTTGATCGAGGGCTTTAAACGCCTCTACCTCATAATCATAATACCCTTTTCTGGGGAATTCCAGCCGAAGCGTCTCCGCGCTGGGTATTTTGCCGCCGCTTTCCCGGTAAATCACCCGCGCTTCCGGCATGGTGAGCGTAATGCGGCTTCCATCTTCTGAGACGCGCCTCGCTTGACGCGCCGCCGGGAAGCGGCCTTTCCTCGCTCCCCACCGCAATCGCGCCACGGCGTTTAACCTCAAAATGGCTGATTAAACCGGGCGGTTTATGATACACTTTTCTCATGCTTGGTTATAGACACGCCTTTCATGCGGGTGGCGGCGCGGATGTTTTAAAACACGCGATTCTTGTGTTTTGTCTCAAATACCTTTGCCAAAAAGAAAAGGCGTTCCTCTATATTGACACCCATGCGGGGGCGGGTTCCTACGCTCTTGCCGGCGGTTACGCGGAACAAAACAAGGAGTGGAAAACGGGCGCCGCAAAACTTATGGAAAAGACTGAAAAAACAAAACAATCTGAAATGTCTTTGGCGCTCTACGACTATCTCTCATATATAAAAACCCCCGCCACTTATCCCGGTTCTCCAGCTTTAGCGCAGAAAATCCTCCGTCCGTATGACAGAATCGTCTGCTATGAAAAGCACCCGGCGGATTTTCTCCTTTTACGCGAATTTTTGTCTCACGATTGCAGGGCTGAGGTGAGAAACGCCGATGGATTTGAAGGTCTCAAATCCCTGTTGCCGCCTCCCTCAAGACGCGCCTGCGTGCTGATTGACCCTTCGTATGAGACGCAGGATGATTACAAAAAAACCGTTTCCGCCGTTATGGAGGCGCTTAGGCGTTTTCCAACAGGGCTGTACCTTGTGTGGCACCCGCTTTTTGTTCTGGACGACGCAGGCGAGACGCTTAGAGACAATCTTATGGCGCTGTATAGCGGAAACCAGTGTCGCGTGGAACTCATTACCGGCGACAAGCGGCATGCGATTGGCACAAAACGCGGCGGCTTGTATGGAAGCGGGCTGGTCATCTACAATCCGCCGTGGACACTGAAAGCCGCTCTGGAAGAAACGCTGCCTTTTCTGACCAGATGCATCGGCGGAGATCATGCTGGCGGCTTTCAATGGATTGACCGGCGCAACCCCGCGCAGTGAACGCGCTCAAACGCGCGCTCACGCGACATGTTACGCGGTGTATTGCAGTTTGTAGAGTTGCGCGTATACCCCATTTTTTTTGATAAGGTCGTCATGCGCGCCTTGTTCCGCAATACAGCCGTTTGAAAGCACGAGGATGCGATCAGCGTGGCGTATGGTGGAGAGCCGGTGCGCGATGACAATGGATGTCCTGCCCGCAAGCGTCCGCGCCATACCGGCTTGGATGGCGCGTTCGGTTTCCGTATCAATGGAACTCGTGGCTTCGTCCAGCACCACAACGGATGGATTATGGGCGATGACCCGCGCAAAGCTGATAAGTTGCCTTTGCCCGGAAGAAATATTGGCGGCGCCTTCGGAAAGCGCCGTATTGTACCCGTCCGGCAGGGCGCGGATGAATGCGTCGGCGCAGACCGCGCGCGCCGCTTCCCGCACCTCATCATCGCTCATGGCAAGCCCCAGCCTGATGTTGTCCGCAACCGTGCCGGAAAACAGGAACACATCCTGCAAGACAGGCGACACGCAGGAACGAAGCTCGTCAAGCGGAATGTCCTTGACCGGAACGCCGTCAAGAAGAATAGCGCCGCCGTCAATATCCCATAAACGGGTCAAAAGGTTTGTGATGGTGGTTTTGCCCGCGCCCGTATAGCCCACAATAGCAACCATCTCGCCGGGGTGGACCGTGAACGTGAGTCCCTTCAAGACGTCCTCACCCTGTTTATAAGAAAAACGTACATTTTCAAACGTAACGCTGGCGGCGGCGACGTTATCAGCGGAAACGCCCTCTTTCACCCTTGTTATATGATGGGTTCCGGTGTCGGGAATAGCTTCATCGGTGTCAAGCAGCTTGAAAACCCGTTCGCCGCCTGCCATCGCGGACTGGAGCAACGTGAACTTTTCCGCAATATCGGTGATGGGATTGTAAAACATACCCACAAGGCTGATGAAGGCGATAAGGACGCCCAATGAAAGAGACAGGTTAAGGACAAAAACCCCGCCCATAACAATGACAACCGCAGTGGTGACCACGGAAAACCACTCGACAACGGGGCGGAACGTCGCGTATACGTACATTTCTCCAAGGTTCGCCCGCAAAAGCTCGTTGTTGCGTTCGGCAAGTTCCCTGCCGCTTTTCTTTTCCGCGGCGAAAAGCTGCGCCACCTGTACGCCGGAAAGCCGCTCGGACAAGTAGGCGGTTACCAGAGAAGATGCCGTACGCTGCTTTCGGAAAGCGTCCCGCGCCTTCACCCGCGCCCACGCGGTTATCGCCATCACCGGCGGTATCAGCGCGATTACAAACAGAGCGAGTTTCGCGGACAACAGGAATAGCGTGATGAGCGATCCGATCATAATCGAAAAATCTTTGAGAAAGGCGGAAAGCGCCTCGGTAAAAAACTGGTTGATCGTTTCAACATCGCCCGTCAAGCGGGTGACGATGCGCCCCACCGGATGGCGGGAGAGGAACGCGCTTGACTGGGCTGCGGTCTTTTTGAAGAGCGCCATGCGTATGTCCTTCATTATCCGTTGCCCTACGAGGGTTGTAGACCATATTTGAATAAAGGTGAACGCAAAAACAAGAATCAGCAACGCAAGCACGATGAAGGCTGTACGGATAATAAAAGAAATATCCCCCGCTCTCACCGCGGCTTTTTCACGTATTGAAAGGGAAGCGAAATCTTTTTCACGTATCGCCGCTTTGTTGTTTTCTGTTATAAAAAGGGCTTTTCTGTCCTGAATGACATCGGCGGCCGAATACGAAGAAGATGCGGTGTAATGAAACGCATACCATGGATCTGGTTGCAGAACGCCGGCTTCTTTCAATTCTTTTTCTACGTTCGACCGCATTTTTGTGTTCTGATTCTGTAAAACAAAGAGCATGGAATCGATCTGTATGGCGTTTTTAGCGTTTTTGAAGTCTGCCATGGCGCTTTTCGCTTCTTGAGACAGATCGCTTTCGTTTTTTTCACAAGAGAAGGCGATGAAACGGGCGAGAATGGCATTATCTATAACCCGTTGCTGCAAGACCGGAATGAGCAGTTCCCCTACGGTTGACGCGAGAAGCGCGACAATAATAAGCGCCGTCAATAAACGATATGGTTTGAGATAGGAGAGCAGACGGGTGAAAATTACGCTATCATAGCTTTTCGTAATATCATCGATCTCAAAATAGTCGGACATGGAAGAAAGTATATAGTCTTTTGGGAAAGGAGGCAAGAGAGGCTGCGCGTGGGTAGCGTTCCGTTTTGTCTTTCTTGTGTGTCATTGCGCACGTTCTTGATTCTTCATAATGTGAACAGTGGCATTGCTGATTAATGGGAACATTTCACGGGAAAAATGTTGCGTATATGCAAAAGCGTCACATTCCCCCAAAAAGGGGTTTATGAAAATCCATAACAGGTTTCACCCTGTACTGGCGGGGCTTCCCTTCGGGAAAACGGGTATGGGAATGGGAAACTTGCGCCTACCTCTTCGTTGAAAAAAGTCATAAAAACCACGATTATCCGGCCTGCTTTTGGACTTTACTATCTTGCAAACTCTGAAAGCAGCCCGTAAATCGTAGTTTTTGCGGCATAAAAATACGTAAAAACCAACAAGTGCGACAGGGCGTTAGCTCAATCGGGTTACGTCTTCACTTGCACGGCTCACTCCGGCACATTATCCGCACCCGCAGGCATTGCCTTATAGGGGGCGGCAATGTCGCTACAGCCGGAACGTTATATGCAATATTTTTTAGCCCCAATTTGTCGTCGCAGGCGCCCTCCATGGAACCTGAAATTTTCTCTCCTTTCCGAGACCCCCGTTCCATATTATTGACATATTATCCGTTTTGAAATAGAGTCAAGACTGAACTTATATGAGAAAACCTTGTATAAGAGCGTCATCGGAGGGGGCGTAATCGTAATTACCGCACCGACAAGATGCCAAGTGAGCTTGGAAATTCTTGCCGGT
>JAITIK010000100.1 GCA_031279555.1 Treponema sp.
TCCCCAACCAGGATTTCCTCTATGGCGGTATCGCCGTTTTCACCCAGAACCGGCTCGGCGACGGCGGCCTTGGGCGCGAAAGCGGCCAGAACGGCGGGCGCGCCGCCGAGAGGGGCGGCCGTGGTGAAAAGAAGGGCCAGCGCCAGTATGACCGCGATGTGCTTCGTCAGCTTGTTCAGGGCAAAATCTCCTTTCGTGAGTGATTCCTTTTGCCGTTAAACCTTGTTCTTGTTTCGGGGGGTTGGGGAGTTTGCTCTCTCGGTCAGAAACAGATCATACCTAAAGCATATATTTGACCATATCTTCTTCAAATAAATTAATCAGAGAATCTCCCAACGAGACAGGGTAAAGATCTCCGTCTTCATAAAGATTTTTTTGAGCATCTTCTAAAGTGAATATTACGTTAATCTTGGACACCCCGACCGTTTTGTTTTGGACACCCTTCCCGCTTGAATTGGACAGGCTTTCCGCTCGAATTGGACATTTGTCCCGCTGTTTTGTACATTGATTTCCATTCCTGCGTTTGCTATGATAAACTTGCTTTTCCCCATATGGAGGATAGGGCAATGCCGGGGGGCAAACCGAGCGCCATGCGGGGTTTTGAGGTGACGGGCGGCAGACACCGCGTCCGCCGCCTGTTCCGATCATCACCTCGAAAACAAAAGCGATAAACCCAACCCGGTCAAAGCAGGGTTCTTATGCGTTGGCGTCCGATGCGGCTTCCCGTTTCCGCATGGACTCTCTGCCCCCGATCACGATCCTGTGCGCGCCTGTGGCGACACGGTCGCAGATCGCGTCGGCCACGGCGGTCTCGCCTATCTTTTCATGCCACCCCTTGACGTCGAACTGTGAGCAGATGATGGACGCGCCTTCGCCCATGCGCGCGTCCACCAAGTTGAACAGTTCTTTGGCTTCGTTGCCTTGGAGCGGGAACAGAAGCCATTCGTCCAGTATCAGCAGCCTCGCTTGCCGGTACGGCTTGACGGCTTTCCGATAATTTCCCTCATCCCTCGCGATCGCAAGCTCGGAGAGCAGATCCGGCAGCTTAGCGTATTTTACCGCATAGCGTTTCCTGCTCGCGGCCATCCCGAGCGCGTTCGCCAAATATGTCTTGCCGGCCCCTGTGGGCCCAAGGATCAGGATATTCCGCCGTTCTTCGACATAGCCGCACGTTTCCAACCGTTTGATCAGGTTCCGGTCAAGGTTGCGGTCTTCCCTGTAATCAATATCTTCGACGCACGCGCCGCTGATGGCGTAATTCGCGTTTCTTATCAACCGGGACATGCGGCTGTTCTGCCGTTTGACCCATTCGGCGTCAACAATAAGTCCGAAGCGCTCTTCGAAGGACATCTGCCCATAACCGCTGTCCGACAATTGGCCGTCGAAAGTTTCCGCCATCGTGCCGAGCCTCATGTCCCTGAGCTTCGTGGCGGTGTTCGCGTCTAACATTCCACGTCACCTCCCCCGAAGTAATTGGCGCCGCGTGTGAATCCGTACCTTGAGACGTTTTCGGATTGGACCCCGGCATCGATGATTTTGTCTTGTCCCGATTTCAGGATGGCCTGCACGCCCTTGAGCCCCGGGCGCGGCGTGTGGAAAAGCGCCCGTTTGCAGGCGGCTTCAAGCCGCCCGGCCGAATATTTGTCCGCAAGATGCAGGAGCGCCCTGCAAGATTTGTATCCTTGCTGCTCCACGCGGTGGCTTCTAAGGAACGACTCGATCACGGCAACGCAGTTCGCGCCGATTTTGCCCGCCCAGCCACGGAAACGGCCGCCGTCCCATTCGCTTTCATGCCGATGTTTTGCGGGCATATGGGCCTCCTGCGTGGCATACTGCCCGGCGCGGCCATAGAGCCTCGGATGGGAGCATATCCTGTTGCCGTCGAAAAGAACCTCCACGGTGTTCTTTGTGAAACGCACATCGACTTTTCTGCCGATGTATTCAACTGGGACGGAATAGTTTTGCCCGTCGCAGGCAATATGGTAATTGTATTGAACGGTCGCCGTCTTCCATGACGCCAACTCGAAATGACGCTCGGGAAGCGGCGGAAGGAACGGCTTTTCGTCCCGAAACGCGGTGTGCCTGCTCCCGTCTTTCTTCTGAAACGGCTTGCGGTTGAAGTCGTCGAGCTTCTCATGTATTCTGTCGTTAAGCTCTTTCAGCGAGAAAAACCGTTCGTTGCGTATGGCCGCCAATATCCACGTCGATATGATGCCCACGGTGTCTTCAACCGTGGATTTGTCACGGGGCCGGCGAACCCTCGCCGGCATCGCCGCCGTGCCGCAATGTTCGGCCATTTCACCGCATGCCCTGTTGACGGCGGTCTCATGCTTTGTGTTGGAAACTATTCCCGTTTTCAGGTTGTCGGGCGTGAGAATGCGCGTCACGCCGCCGAAAAACCTGTACGCGTTCACATGGGCGGCTATCCAACACTCCTGGTTCTGTGAGAAAAACGCTTCCACATAAGCGTACCCGCTGTAGGGAAGCGCCGACACGAACACATACGCCGGGATGATTTCGCCGGTGTCCGTGTCAATGACCCCCGCCGTGCCGCCGGCCCGGTCAACCTCCATAATTTCGCCGGGCCTTCGGACGATATGTTTTGTGGCATTTGTTTTTTTGACATAATCGGCATAGTATTTGTTGAACTGCGTCGATTTGCAGGGGATTTCCCCGGCGGCACGGCAAATCTCGCAATACTCCACCCACAAAAGGCTCAGAGTGACGCCGCTTTTTGCCATCTCCTTATGAATGTGACCGTAATCCGGCATTTTGTATGCCGTCTTCGCTTTTTCGCCGGGCGTCAGTCTGCGAAAAAGCTCCTTGTCCGACATTTCTTTTGCCATACTGAAATCCAACCCGATTTCTGTGGCCTTCCGTAATGCGGACACCACGGTCTGTCTCGAACAGCCCGGAGTCTCGGCGATCCGGGCCTTTGCGATTCCGAGGCCGTACAGTCTCAGAATTTCCCGATAATTGGTCATTTCATGACCTCCTTTCGTTTTTCGGCGCACTGTTGCGCCCAAACAAATTGTATAGGAGATCATGGTTCCAAGCGACTCCTGACGCAATTTTTTTGCTTGCGGTCAGAGTGTCCAATCAAAGCGGTGACGCTGTCCAATTTTTGCGGTCAAACTGTCCAATTTCACGCGGCGTATTCACCTGAATGCTTCGCACAATCAGCAACAAAACGTGTAAAAACATAGTGCGGCTTATATTGTCCTTTGAAATCTTCGTGTGAATTCATCAACGATGACCACGCAGCTAAATTTATAATGCTCTCATCATTGTCATACTGTAATGTGTACCGTTATCATAGCAACGACCTCTCCACAAAGAAGCTTCATAGCACATCGGTTTTTCATCTACACTAAGTTTGTTTATTTCATCAAGAACGTTTCTGGCGAAGTCTGATTCTAATAATAG
>JAITIK010000101.1 GCA_031279555.1 Treponema sp.
GGTCTGGAGCCTAAAGGCTTGGGTGTGGAGCCTAAAGGCTTGGGTGTGGAGCCTAAAGACCTGGGTGTGGAGCCTAAAGACCTGGGGCTGGAGCCTAAAGTCTTGGGTGTGGAGGCTAAAGTCCTGGGTGTGGAGGCTAAAGGCTTGGGCGTGGAGCCTAAAGACCTGGGTGTGGAGCCTAAAGACCTGGGCGTGAAGTCTAAAGACCTGGGCGTGGAGCCTAAAGGCTTGGGCGTGGAGCCTAAAGACCTGGGTGTGGAGCCTAAAGGCTTGGGTGTGGAGGCTAAAGGCTTGGGTGTGGAGCCTAAAGGCTTGGGTCTGGAGCCTAAAGACCTGGGTGTGGAGCCTAAAGGCTTGGGTGTGGAGCCTAAAGGCTTGGGTGTGGAGCCTAAAGACCTAGGCGTGGAGCCTAAAGACCTGGGCGTGGAGCCTAAAGGCTTGGGTGTGGAGCCTAAAGACCTGGGTGTGGAGGCTAAAGGCTTGGGTGTGGAGCCTAAAGACCTGGGTGTGGAGCCTAAAGACCTGGGTGTGGAGAGCCTAAAGACCTGGGTGTGGAGCCTAAAGGCTTGGGTGTGGAGCCTAAAGACCTGGGTGTGGAGCCTAAAGGCTTGGGTGTGGAGCCTAAAGACCTGGGCGTGGAGCCTAAAGGCTTGGGTGTGGAGCCTAAAGGCTTGGGTGTGGAGGCTTCCGATGGCGGGATATTTTTGAGTACGGAATTGATAAAAAAGGGGGAATTTAAACTATTGGGCGCTTGACAAGACCAAACCAGCCCCCATAATCGCTTGTCGCAAGGAGTCTGTTTGTATGTTTGCCGTTGTCCAAAGCATGAAGATATTATATCCACTACAGAAAAAATATCAAACCTCCGGCGGTAAATTTCCGGGTGGCGATGCAGAAAGTATGATAAAGAAGGCAATAAGGCGAGAAGACGGTAAAATGGAAATATGCGGACAACCATCGCCATCAACCGCCCGCATTGCCATAGCGCGCGTATAACAAAAAATGGAAAAAACGCAATGCCGCTCAAAACTACCGCCGCAAAGACTGCGGCAGGCAATTCACCGCCGGGCATGATCCCTCTTATAACGGAACTATCCCCTCCGTCGCCATTGACGCGCTCTTCCGCCCCGCCCTGGGCCGTGGCGTCCGCGAGGCCGCGGCGACCCTCGGAGTCAGCGTCAGAAAAGTCTTGGGCGCGCCGCGAACGTCGAATTGCCGCCTCGCGCCAAAGCGGGCCCACTATGACGCCCTTGAAGCAGACGAGCTATGGGCCTTTGCCAGGCGAAAAAGCCGAAAAGTCCGGCTGGCGCACGCCTATTGCCGTGAATCCGGTGGGATCGCGGCCTTTGCGCGGGGCAAACGGAGCCTGAAGGCGGCGCGGCGGCTTCGCCGTCGGGTTGCAGAGGCGGGCGTTGCCTGCGGGCGCTTCGCGACTGACTGGCGGAGGGGCTTTCTGGCGGCGTTCAAGGGGGGCGACCAGAAAGTCGGGAAAGCGTACGCCTGTGGGATGGAGGGGAACAACTGCCGGCTGCGGCGCAGGGCGCGGAGGGCGCTCAGGAGAACCCGCCGCTTTTCAAAGAAAATTCTTTATCATCTGAAGGCTTTCAGCCTGGCATTCTTTTTTATCAACTATGGCCATGTGTGACTTATCATACTTTCCGCATCACCGCCAATTTCCGTTTTTAGCGGATAACGGCGACTTGCTAGTTATGCGCAATCCAGACCAAAACATTGTTAAATATATATTGAACAAAAAACAAACATTTGATATAATAAATAATATGAAAATATTAATTTATGGCGCAGGCGTCACCGGAAGTATTTTTGCCTGGAAATTAACCAAAAACGGTTACGACATAACTGCGCTCGCAAGGGGAGACAGATATAATGAAATTAAAGAAAACGGCGTTATCCTTCATAATCCATTGAATAATAAAACAAGTGAAACAAAAATTAAAGTTGTGGACATTCTTTTGGAAAATGATTTTTATGATTATATAATTGTAACCGTACAAAACACACAGGTCGACGCGCTATTGCCAATATTGGCGAAAAACAAGTCAAAAAACATTGTTTTTGTTGTAAATAATCCATTGGGATATAATAATTGGATAAAATATGTTGGAAGCGATAGAATAATTATAGGGTTTCCCTCAGCCGGCGGCGAAAGAAAATATGGCGCAATAAATTATTTTATAGGAACCGGATTAAATAAAATATTTCAATCAACGACATTTGGCGAGCTTGACGGAAAAATGACTGAACGATTAAAAGAAGCATATAAAATATTTAAGAAGAGTGGTTTTTCTCCAAGTATCAGTAAAGATATGGATTGATGGCAAAAGACGCATGTGGCAGTTATATTGCCAATCGCTAAAGCGTTGTATCGCCATAGGTCAAATAATTATGAATTGGCAAAATCATATAAAACGTTAGAAAATATGGTATTAGGAACCAGGGAGTTGTTTGATGTTCTAAAAAAGGGCGATATAAAAATAACCCCACAAAAATTATGCTTTTATTATTTACCGACAATAATAGCAGTAAAAATGTGGCAGATAATAATGAATACAAAAACGGCCGAATATGCAATGGCTAAGCATACAATTATAGGGAAGAAAGAATTGGACGTATTAGAAAAACAATTTATGACACTGAACAGTAAAAGAATCGAATTAAAATATTATAACAAAATATAAGAATGGTCTGGACTTCGCCTGACGGGTCTGTATGCGCTATGGGGCATTGCGGCTCCTCGGCATCCGCAATGGCTAGGTCATTCCGCTACGCGCGCCAACTTCGTTGGCGAACATTCCCACGCAAACCTCCACCCACAGTTTGTCGGCCTTGGAAACGCTGCGCATTTCCTTATTCGGGCCGCCAAACCGTCATATACAGCCGGAACGTTATCGCGCTGGTTTCCACTGTGGGAAAAAACGCCGGTATGCTGTTCGCATCCATTTATTGTTTAACTTGAGAATCTTTGCTCCGCCAAAAATGACCTTGCCAAACGTATCGCCATTTGTTCGGTCGATGAGGTTGGAGCCATCGCCGGAATGATTAATAGTTTTTGTGATAATATGATGAACGGGATGCGGGAAATCAAAGACAGTCAGCATAAACGCCGCCAGCCTTGAATTGAAGCGCAACGTTGCGGATATGGCGGTTTCCATTTCGTGGATTTCAGGGAGCGTGGAGCAGGTTCGCGCCAAATCCCAAAACCAAATGATCCGCGCCGCAAAATCCTCCGGGGCCGTTCAGAAGATGGCCAAGAACATTGAGCCTTTGGACGGTTCCATATCAAGGCAGTCCTTCAGCCTAAGCGAAGACTCCACAGCGGTGGAAGAAATGGCGGGGAATAGTACATCCATCGGCGTTATGGTGAAAAAATGCTGGATCAGTTCAAAACCGTCAACGCCGCCGTTTCCGAAGGCGTCGAGATTCAGAAGGAGAGCGGGGGCAAGGCGCAGGAAATTGTGGAGAAATCGAAAGCCTTGCAGGAGGCGAACAAGATCATCGCCGCCATCGCGGCGCAGACCAATTCGTTTGCCATGAACGCGGCCATCGAATCCGCCCGCGACGGCGAGGCGGACAGAGGGTTTCCGGTGGCGGACGATGAAATCAGAAAGCTGGCGGAGCATGCCTCCCGCGAATCCCAGAAGATCAGCGCCGAATTAAAGCGGATTGCCGAAACCATCAACAGCATTGTTAAAGGGGCCAAAGCGCCGGAACAGGGGTTCGGTCAAATATTAAAATAGGCGAATCCGAAAAGCTCATCTCTGAGGTGAACAGTACCATGAGGGAAGAGCAGGAAAGCGCCGGTCAGATGCCGGGCGCCCTGAGAATGATGAACGATGCCGCCTCCAAATTAAAACCGGCTCAAAGGAGATGAGCGCGGGGAACGCCGCCATGTTGCGGGAGATAGATAGGCTACAGTCCGATTCCCGTGAAATCTCCGGCGGCATGGAAGAAATGCTTCGAAGCGCCGCCGCCTGCGTGAATGAGAACGCCGGGCAGGTGTCAGTCCTTGCGGCAAACGCCAGTCCGCCATTGAAAACATCACCATGATTGTGGACAGCTTCAAGGTATAATCTCCATTTTCCTCCACGAAAATGAACGTTTTGAGACGCTCCCGTTGGTTTGGGAGCCGCACGGCATAGCTCTGGCGGGGCGTTTTTTCAATGAGGCGGCGCATCCTCTTGAAAAACGAAAGATTTGTTTCTATAATAGCGTTAATATGAGTACAAAAAGCGTTGTTCGGAAGGCTGATGTAATGTCCCGCCAAACTTTCGGTTTGCGCCCTGCTTTTACGCGCCCCGCGCGTCCTGTCGCGGCTCAAAGCAGTCCAGCGTTCCGCATTGCGGTTTTTTTTACACAGACAGCGATGGTTGAAACTGGCAAACGCGGGGCGTTTGCGGGGTGTTCGACGCCTGTTTTCTGTATGCTTCTCCTCATCTCTATAACTTCCTGTTCTGATTTGAGCGGGAAATTGCTCATATTGGAAGGAAACTTTTATCAGTTGCGGGGATTTTCAAATCAGGCTATCGCCGCATACCTCAAGGCGGCTTCACACCCTGAAACGAAAGCCTACGCGGAGTTCGGCCTTGGCGCCGTGTACCATTCGCTGGATGAACGGGAAGCGGCGTTGGAACGTTTCAAGGATGCGGAAACAACCGTCAATGGCGCTCCCAGACAGGAACACCAAGAGTTGCTCTACCGCATTAGGTACAACTCCGGCGTCATTGCGTTTGAGAACGGACAGTACGATGATGCGGCGGCCCGTTTCAGGCAGGCGCTGGAAGTTAACCCGAGTCGCATCGATGCGAAGAGGAATCTGGAGTTGAGCCTTGCGGCGCGGCGATACGATGAAAACACCCCTGAAAGCAAGGCGGAGGAGGGGCGGAACCAGGAAAACGCGGAAACCGATGCGCTGTTTGAATATTTACGTGGAAAGGAGCGCCAACAATGGAAAAGCAGGGAATGGATAGACGATGCTTCCGAAGATGGCCCAGATTATTAGGTCTTGCCTTGATCCACGTTGCGGCATGCGTTGCGCCGCGAGGCTTTCTTTTTGCGCAGGAGGAGGCGTCGGCCTACGATGCGGATTCTGGCGGCGTACCGAAAGTCCCGGAAGCCGCGCATCCCGATAATGATCCGGCGGACGCCAACTGGTTTGAAATAACCTTCTCGTCTCCCGCGCCTGTCAGTAATGTTCCATGGACAATCACCTTTCTGGTGGATTACCCCTATCCTCCCGGTGTCTTGGTGCATCCGCCGGAATTTCCAGAAGAGCTTGTACTTGAGGAAGTGCGAGTCGAACCGCGCCTTATCGCCGCCGCCGCCGGTGAGCGCCGCTCAGCCATACGATTCATTTTTATGCCCCAACGAGCGGCGCAGGTGATTCTCGGTCCTTTTGAAGTGAGAACTCCCCAACGAAGCGCGATTACCGAAGAAATGCCCATTACCATAAAAGGCGGCAATCCCCGCGCTGGAACGCGCCATCCGTATTTTACATGGGAAAGCGGCAAAAATACCTTCACCATTGGGGAAAGCGGCGAGCTTTTTATGAGGCTCCACGATTGGGACGAAGGAAAAGAACGCCCGCAAAACCTTTTCCGTTTTGAAGTGCCGGAACATGCGATCATAGAAGAGCATCCCCTCACGCAGGCTGAAGCCGCACGCAATATCGTACTGCGCCTTACGCTTATCCCGCTTGAAGGTTCTGAAATAACGATCAACCGCCACCATTTTCAGTATGAGGGCTACACGCTTGAAATTCCGCAACTTCACTTGAAGGTCGCCCCAAAGGAGACTGATCACAACCAGCAGTCAACGGAGGCGCGGGACGCCCGGAATGCGCCGCCCGCCTCATTGTATAGCAATGGAGACGCCGCCCCTTTTAGCGCGCCTTTCCCAACATTCTCCATTGATACAGGCGCTTTGCCGCATGTTTTAAGAAATGCGAACGTATTTGGAATAGACTCGCGTATAGATGAAGCGAGAATGCTGTTACGGCAAAGACGGACAGCCGAGGCGCTCGCCCTTATACGTAAAACAGAGCGGGATCATACGTTTGGCCCCCTGTTTGTGAGCGGAAGGCGAGAATTGGAGCGGCTTCTCGCCCTCGAACCAGTTCACGATGAACCATGGATGCCGAAGACCCTGTGCCTTGTTCTCTTTGCGTGCGATTTTGCATGTCTTTTGTTTTTTACAGCGTTTGGTTTTCTCAAGAAGAAATGGAAAATAATTCCTATTATCATTGTGGCCGTCTTGTCGCCCGCGCTCTTTTTTGCCTTTACCGGCATAATGCAGCCGAAAGAAGCCGTACTGCATGACTCGGACGCTTTTTATGTGCCGGAAATGAATGGCGAAATACAGACTCATTTTAATGAAGGGCAGTGCGCCTTTGTCCGTTCAATTTCAGGCGATTGGGTTTTTGTTGAAACGTCTGACAATCGAACGGGCTGGGTCAGGTGTGAGGATATGGTGTTTTACTGAAAACGATGGGCGTTGACAGCAAGGGATGTTGCAGCTAGATGGATTTTGGCGATATTCTTGACGCATGGGAAAAACAGACAGCCATTCCGCAGGGGGATCGGAAAAGGCGCAAGCTGAAAGCCGCCCATAAAGAAGATGCGGGAAAAAAGGGCGGCGAAAAAAAGAAAAAAACGGATGCGCCTTTGGATGGAAAACCGGCGCAACAGTCGTCCTCCCGCTCCCATGACATACTTGCCGCATGGCTTGAGAACCATGAAATTTATGATAAAGATGCGGATACAGAAACCATGTACTCAGCCGCTGAAAACCGCGCCCGCCTCCTCCGCAAAAAACCGGATGCCGAGATTGACCTTCATAATCTTACTCATGATAAGGCGTGGCAGGCGCTCGAAGATTTCTTTCAAAAATGTTCGGCGCTGAACCTCGCAAAGGTTCTTGTCATTCATGGAAAAGGAAATCATTCCAACGGCGAAGCGGTCTTAAAACGCCTTGTACAGAAATTTATTGAAAAGAGTCCTCTTGCCGGAGAGAGCGGATATAATCCCGCCAAAACCGGCGGTTCTGGCGCGACATGGGTTATTCTGAAAAGGTGAATTTATTGTATGCTTCCGCCCAGTTAGCGTTCGCGGTAAATGATACGTCCTCTGCTCAAATCATACGGTGAAAGCGCGACTTTCACTCTATCGCCCGGTACGATGCGGATATAATGCTTGCGCATTTTACCCGACAGATGCGCAAGTATGAGATGCCCGTTTTGGTTATCCAATTCCACTCTAAACATGGTGTTGGGAAGCGCCTCTTTGACAACTCCCTCTACTTCAATAGCTTCTTCTTTAGCCACAACAACTCCTTTTAGTATAATAATGTAAACAAATGAAAGAGTCAAGGACTCGCATCGCCGTCTGTTCATACTAAGGAAATATGACATGCCCAACCCATGAAAATAAGCAGGGAATAGCAAGAGAAAATTATAGGTCTTTTTCCGAAACAACGGCGGCGGGCCATTGGGATATCCCGGTAAGATTGAATGTGAAGATACATAACAGGGTTTGCCCTGCCTGGATAAGAGGCGTTCGGTGCAAGCGGATGCCGGTTTTCGCTGGACGGCATAGGGAGGATTAAGAAGGCCGGCGAGAATGGCCCGCTGTACTGTTAATAAATGGGGCTATGAGGACTAGGAGACGCGGCGGCGCGCCAGGCGCTCAATCCATGTTATGATCGGGATAAAATTTTTTGGTTCGCAAGCCTCGTTCAGGTTGATTTTGAGACGAAATCGCCGGATCATTAAGACTACGAGTTTTGAAAAAAGTTCTCCCACCTATACTTTTTCTGTGTATTTCGTTATTATATATCTATGTTAGAAATTGATGCTGTTGCGTTTGATCTGGACGGCACCCTTTATCCTAATTACCGGTTTTATCTGCGGATTCTTCCTTTTGCGATGAAAGAACACCGCTTGCTCCGCGCCTTTGGGAAAGCCCGCGACATACTCCGCGCCACAAGAATCGGAGATCCCCTGTATGAACAGGAATTTTACGAGGCGCAAGCTTTTCTAACGGCGCATCTCCTTGACAGCGAGACAAGTCACGCCGACACCGCGGCAATGCGGCAAAAAATTGAGGACTGCATTTACCGCGGTTGGGAGCCTGTGTTTAAAAATATCCTGCTGTTCCCCCATGTGCCGGAAACGCTTGCGGCGTTGAAACGGAAAGGGCTAAAATTAGGGCTTTTATCTGATTTTCCAACGGAACGGAAACTCATGTTTTTGGGGCTTTCCGGAATTTGGGACACGGCGCTGTGTTCCGAAGAGATTGGCAGGCTCAAACCGGATCCAAAGCCTTTTATGGTGTTGGCGGAAGAACTCGGCACAATCCCCGAACGCGTTCTCTATGTTGGCAACAGCAGGCGATACGATGTCACCGGCGCCGCTCATGCAGGTATGCAAACCGCGCTGAAAGTTCCCTTTCTTCTACAGAGTTTTAGCAAGTCTATTAATAGAAAGAATTTTGTTTTTTGCGACTATCGCTATTTATTCAATTATGTGATAAAATAATTGTCTCTAAAATCATATAAAAAGAGAGTACCGGATGGGAATAATAGTAGGAAATATAATAACACTCCTCATCGTCGGAACGACGCTTTTTTTGTACCGTCAGTTTGACAAACGAAACCGTTCTCTGGATAAGATGCGTAGATATGCGGATCATCTCAAGGATGAACTTTCCTCGTTTGTGGCGGAGAAAGAAAGCGCGGTAAAAGATTACAGTATAGACCTTGATGTGCAACAGAAGTCCGCCAAGGAATTGATGAACAAACTCAAACTGACTGAAGAAGATCTCGCGGAAAAGGCGAAAGCGATAGCGAAGATTGACGAGCGTATAAACGCCTACGACACTTCTTTGGAAGAACTGGTGCGTATGACGGCTTTGGTCCAGGGGAATTTGGGGCGCATCAGCGAAGAATCGGCTTTTGTGGAGACCGTCAATAAAAAAGTGTCCGACGCGCATGATAAATTGTCTGCAATTGAGAAAGGGATTGCCGGTCTTAAACAGCGTTTTGAGCAGGATAATATGGCTTCCCTGTCGAAACTTTCCAATAGTATGCTTGCCGAAGTCAAATCTTCTATTAACACGCTTAAGATGGAAACGGAAGCCATTCAGCGCAATGTTACGAGGCAACGGGATGCAATTGAAAAAACCGAGCAAGTTCGTTCCGCTAATCTCACCAGGGACATGGAAGCGATCAACAAAACGCTGAGAGATGTCGCCGTACGCGCGGGAACAGCCGCAGACAAGATGGAAGAGGCGACTCTTGTCAAGTTGAAAAGTCAGTCTGAGGAGCGTATCCAGCGTTTACAGAGTTCAATAGAAGAAAATTTGAAGAACCATCAAGAAGAGACGCGGAAGCAAGTCGCCGAACTTGACGTTCTCGCGGCTAAACAGGCGGAACAGTGGAATGCCAATAGCGATGCCCTTGAGAAACAGCGGCGACATTTTCTGGAAGAATGGTCGCATGATGTTGAAGAATTAACGACGTTTTTCAAAACCCAGCAAACCGAATGGATGGCGACAGCCGATGAAAAAGAGGCGAATTCCAAACAGACAATCGCGGAACTGGAACGCGCCGCCGCAAACATACGCTCTTATATTGTTGAGCAAAATGACGCTCTTGAGCGTAAATTGAAAGAAACTCAAGCGCATATGGACGAAACAATCGCCGTTCTGGAAGAACGGCTTGTCAACGCCTCACGTGAGGCGGAACGGAAAGTGCTGGAACGGGCGGACGAAAGGCTCGGCAATTGGCGGCAGATCGCACTTGACGCGGATGCGAATCTGCAAAAGACGTTGCTGGGGCTTGAGGTTTCTTCCGTACAGATAAAAGACCATTTTGAAAAAGAATGTTTGGCGTTGGAACAACGGCTCAAAGACACACAACATCAGACGGAAGAAGACATCGCTTTGCTAAAGCGACAAATTTTCGACACGGCCCGGGAAGCCGAAGCGAAAATTTCCGAAGAAGCGGATGCCAACCTTGAACAGATATTCCACTCTTTTGAAGATACGAACAAACGGCTGTCCAATATGCAGAGCCAAACCAATGAGGCGGTTTCCCAGATGGAAAATCGTCTCAGAGAAACAGCCGCAGCAGTCGAAAAACGAGCGCTTGAAAGCGTGGATATTCGTCTTGAAGACTGGAAACAAGGCGCCGCTGACTCCGAGGCAAAACTGAAGAGACTGTTGTATGAAATAGAAACCGCGCATGACACCGCCCATACACAGCTTGAAACGGAAATGGAACATATCCGCCAGCAACTTGCCGACGCTCATACCCATACGGAACAAGCCATCACCGGCTTTGAGAACAGCATAGCGAGGACGGCGGCTGCCGTGGATGCAAAAATAGCAAGCGAAGCCGATGCAAAACTCGTCCGGTGGCTGCATGAGTCCGAGAATCAGGATACAAAGGCAAAACAAATACTTGAGGAACTCGAAGAGGTGGTTGCACAGGCGAAGGCGCATTTTGCCGTGGAACTGGACGCCCTCAACAAGCAGCTTGACGGGGAACGCGCCTATACCGATGAAGTGATTGCGGAGTTACGGGATAAATTCGCCACAGAGATGGAAATGATTGACGGCAAGCTCGGCGACGCCGACGCCTACACAGACGAGGCGATACTCAAACTCGACAAACGGCTTAATGCGGCGCGCACCGATTTCGACTCGTTGACGGCAGGTATGAAAGAGAATATTGTACAAGCGGTGGATGAAGCCAAAACGGATATTGCAACCGGATTTGACATCGCCAAAGAACAGAGCGGACTGTGGATAGCGGAGCTTGAGGCGTCCTTTGCCAATACGAAGATACGTTTAGAGGAAGATATAGCGAAAACGGAAGATCGGGCGCAGGTCTTCCGCGAGCAGTTTGAAGAAACCGTCCGCCGTATTGAAGCCGCGATGAGCGGCGCGATTAACAATACGGATAACAAGGCGGTGAATGCCGCCAACGACCGCCTCGCCCAGTGGAAAGCCGCGTTTGAAGCGGGCGACGCGCAAAGCGCGCGGCGACTTGAGGAACTGGAAACCCTGTTTACCCAAGCGAGAGCCGGCATTGATTCCGATCTGGAACAAGCCGACGAACAAACCAAACGGCAGATTGCGGATTTAGAAGCCAAACTCGCCCATGCGAAAGCCGGCATTGATTCCGATCTGGAACAAGCCGACGAGCAAACCAAACGGCAGATTGCGGACTTGGAAGCCAAACTCGCCCATGCGAGAGCCGGCATTGATTCCGATCTGGAACAAGCCGACGAAAAGAACAAACAGCATCTCATGGAATTGGAGGCAAAATACACCCAGACCAAAGCGGAGATTTCAGCGGAACTTGACATTGCCGGAAAGCGGAACATAGCGCGTGTAGCCGACTGGGAGGCGTCTTTCGCCGAAACCAAGGAACGTATCGCACATGAAACAGCCGAAACAGAGACGCATCTGCAAAATATTGAAAAGAGAGTTGACGAAACGATGATGCGCATCGAAGCCGCGATTAGCGCGGCGGTCGCCGAGAGCGACGGGAGGGCACAAGACGCCGCCAACGACCGCCTCGCCCAATGGAAAGCCGCCTTTGAATCTGGAGACGAGCGAAACGCCCGGCGCATCGCGGAACTGGCGGATCTGCTCGCCAAGACCAAGTGCGATATCGCTATGGAGCAGGAACACGCTCGCGAACAGAACAGAGCGCGCGCAACCGAGTTGGACGCCGCCTTCGCGGAGACCAAAACCCGCGTTGAGGCGGAGATCGCGGACGCGGACGCCAGGCTCCTCTCCATTCACGACGAGTTCGACAAGGCCATGTCGCGCGTCACAACCGCGGTCAGCGCGGCGGTCGCCGAGAGCGACGGGAGGGCCCAAGACGCCGCCAACGACCGCCTCGCCCAGTGGAAGGCCGCCTTTGAATCTGGAGACGAGCGAAACGTCCGGCGCATCGCGGAACTCGAAGCCCTGGCCGCCCAAACGAAGGCGGACATCTCCGCAGACTTGGACCGCGCCGGGGCGCGGAACAAGGATCGCATGGCCGAGTTGGACGCCGCCTTCGCGGAGACCAAAACCCGCGTTGAGGCGGAGATCGCGGACGCGGACGCCAGGCTCCTCTCCATTCACGACGAGTTCGACAAAGCCATGTCGCGCGTCACAACCGCGGTCAGCGCGGCGGTCGCCGAGAGCGACGGGAAGGCACAAGACGCCGCCAACGACCGCCTCGCCCAGTGGAAGGCCGCCTTTGAATCTGGAGACGAGCGAAACGCCCGGCGCATCGCGGAACTGGCGGATATGCTCGCCAAGACCAAGCGCGATATCGCTATGGAGCAGGAACACGCCTACGAACAGAACAGAGCGCGCGCAACCGAGTTGGACGCCGCTTTCGCGGAAATCAAAAATCACATGGAAATGGAGATTGAAAACGCCGAAAAGCAATTGAGATACATTCAACAGGAAATTGACAAAACATCCGATCATATTAGAAGCGCTATTTCTATGTCGGTGGAAGATGTTGAACTACGCATTCGAACCACAGCCGAAGCCATAAACACCAATACCAACCGCATGTCCGCTGACTTGGAAGCCGCAATCAATCAAACCAAGACGCAGTTTGAAGAAGAAATCGTCCAAGCGGAAACCTGGCTACAGTCTATCCATGATAAACTGGCGGAAACTGCCTCTACCATTAAGTCTGATATGAAAAACGCAATCGAGGAAGCCGAAGCCCAATCCAATGAAAAAAACGCCGCGTTTAAGCGAAAATTCAAGGAAATGGAGGCAAATGCGGATGCGATGATCCAAAAGCTTGAGGATCAATTCCAAAAAGCGGCGGAGCATATGGAACAAGATGTGCTTCTTGAAACGGACGCCAAATTTGATGAGTACCGCGCCGCTCAGATGGAACAATTTCGGCGTTTTGAACTCTTGGCCGAAGACACGACTCAACTTGAGAACGAACTTCGCGTTTTGTTGCAAGACGCGGAAATGCGCGTTAGAACCGATTTCTCCACTTTTGAGAAATCCTCGGAAGAAGAGCGGAAAACCGTTCTCGCTTCGTTTGAGGCCGCCTCCGCTTCACTCAAGAGAGAAATGGCAAATATAGAGCAAGAACTTGCCGTGTTGAAAGAGCGGACTCAAGAAAATGTTTCCGAAAAACTCAAAATTTTTGAGGATGACTTTACAACGAATCTTAACAAACGGACCGAAGCCGTAGACCACCAGCTTACGGAATGGAAGCAATTCCTTGACAACCAGCTTGCCGTTATAGCCGAAGAAGCCGAATACAATCGTAAAGGGATCGAAACCGTCTATACGGAGAAGTTGGAGACCGGGCTTAACAAATACAACGGGCAGTTGACCGCACAGTTAGAGAAACTCAAAGAGGACGCGGACAGCTTCGAAGAAGGCGTCAGGACCCAGATGAAGATCGCGGATGAATCGCTTTCCTCCCTTAAACAGCAATTCCACCAAGATATGGAAGACGCCCGCAGTTCCGCCGAAGCCGTAGTGCGCTCTGAAATCGGGAAGCATGACCTCGCCGTGGCGGACACGCTTAAACAGAATCAACGGGATATTGAAGCCAAACTCAAGAAAATGCGGGATGATATTGAAGGGCGAAGCGCCGAAATTGCCGGTCTTTTTGAAACATCAAAGAATAACCTTGACGAATGGAAGCAGAGCCTCAACATCCAGCTTCGAGATTTGGAAACCGCTATGGAAGAAACGCGCAAGCGCAACAGAGATTTGGCGACGGAAAGCAACGAACGCTTGAGCAACGTACGGGCTTCCATTGAAGACGTACGCATGGAAGCCGACGCCCACCGCGCGGAGCTTTTCTCCCATATTGACGAACAAGCGCGGAGTTTGGACGCGACAATAAAGGAAGCGGATCGCCATATTAAAGAATTCGCCTCCCAAACGAGCCTTTTTGAACGCGCCGACACGCTTAAGCATGAGCTTGAACACCACATTGAAGACATGAGAGATGATCTTGATCGTCTGGATCAGCGGCGTACCGAAGCGACCGATCTTGAGAATCAGTTTGTCAAGATAAAACGCCTTGAAGATGAAGTTAACGCCAAAATGACCCGCTTTCTTTCTGAAAAACATCGTATTGAGCAGATGGAAACCGAGTTCAGCCGGTTGCTCCAAACTTCCAAGGCTGTTGATGAGAAACTTGCCCAGCTTTCGGCGTCGGACGACACGTTGCAGGCAATGCAGGTCGAAATCCGTAAATTCAATGATGCGCTTGAAAGCTCCGAGGAGCGCTATCTGCGCATCGAACGTAAAAATCAAACGCTGGCTGTCACTAACGAAGGGATTGACCGCAATTTTAAGATGTTGCAGGAATCTGAACAGGCCGCCGCGCGTATCAACGCCGAACTGTTGGAATTCTCTTCGCAAGTAACCTCGTTCCGTTCGATGCTCGGCGTTTTAACCGCCGAAAGTGATAAGGCGCAAGACGTTGCAAATAAGATAAAAACCTTGGATGTGACGCTTACCACCATTGACGAGCGTATCGCCTCGGCTCAGGCGTCCCGTGAATGGCTCGCGCGCCTTGAAACGCGGCTTGAAGAACTGAACAGACAAGCTCAGGAGCAGGTGAAACTCATGGGAACCCTGATGAAAGAAAACAGTCCGGGTTCAGGAGGAGCTTCCAAAGACAAGAGTGCTCCTCCTATAGGCGTACGGGAGAACGTTATAAAACTTGCGCATCAGGGCTGGACGGTTGATGAGATTGCCCGCTCATTGAAGCTTGGACGGGGTGAAGTAGAGTTGATTTTAGAATTGTCTCAAAAAGGTTGATGTACTGTGAACATTATCCTTTTTGAACCGTTTGAGATTGGAAAACCTCTTTCCAAACGTGATGAACGCGCTATTCATCTTCTCAAGGTGTTGCGCAAACAAGTAGGCGATACCTTTGAGGCAGGCATTGTGGGCGGGAATCTCGGTACAGGGCTTATTGAAAGCATCAGGCTTGAGGGCGTTGGTTTTTCCCTTAATCTTAGAGAGAAGCCACCGCCGCGTCTTCCCATCTGCATCGGCGTGGGTTTTCCCCGCCCTATACAACTGCGCCGCCTTTTGCGAGATCTTGCAAATCTCGGCGTTGATGCGATAGATGTCTTCGGCACGGATTTGAGCGAAAAGAGCTACCGCGATACGAGATTGCTCACAGACGGAGGATCTCATACGGCGCTTGTCGAAGGAGCGGTACAGGCGCGTGACTCCCGTATTCCACTGGTGTCCGCGTATGAAAGCATAGACGGCTGGCTTTTGGAACGCCCGTGGGAAAAAGAGCGGAGTTCGCCGTATTCCGAATCAGGCAAAAACAGAAGCCTCCGTATCACTCCTATTCTCGTCGCCGCAGACAACGTACGTCCCGAAGCCGCATTGTCCCGGCTCAATCCACTCGGGCGCCCTTTGGTGATCGCTGTGGGATCAGAAAGAGGATGGTCGGATCGTGAGCGCGCCGAACTTGAAAATGCGGGGTTTGTTCGTCATTCTATAGGAAAACGGGCTATGAGAACCGAAACGGCGTGCGTCGCGGCTACGATATTGGCCATGGAAAAACTCGGAGAGTTGGAATAACAACGATATGCTAGAGATGTCGCATCAAATCATTATAAGGAGAATTATTTGAATCAAGATCAAGTCAAAGAAAAACTGTTAGCCATAGAAGATGCGCCGTTGGACTTTTCTCTAATATTTTCAGGTAAAAAGAGCAAAAAAGTGAATGGGTTATACAAACCGGAGACGAGAGAAATCGTCATTCACAACCGCAACTTCAACGATGACAACCTGTTGCTGTATACGGCGATACACGAATACGCGCATCACCTGCATGCGTACGCACAGGGAGGCAAGCTCTCCGCACGCGCTCACACGCCGGAATTTTGGGCTATTCTCCATAACCTTCTTGAAAGAGCCGAATCTCAAAACATATACCGGAATGTCTTCGCATCTTCTCCCGAACTGACCGCATTAACCGAAACCATCAGGATGAAGCATCTTGCGGAAAATGGGGCGATAGTTAAAGGTTTAGGAGAAAAGCTGTTGTTGGCGCAGGAACTGTGTGAGAAAATCGGCGGGCGTTTTGAAGATTATATCGACAGGGTGTTAAGGATTCCGCGTCTTGCGGCTACGACCGCTATAAAAATGCATCAGTACAACGTAAATCCTTCTGTGGGTCCCGATAACATGCGTTTCTTGGTGGGCATCAGAAATGAGGATGTCCGCGCAACGGCGGAAGCCGCCCTAATCGGGGGAAAAAGTCCTGATACGGTAAAGGTCGCCGCAAAAGCGCAGAAAACCCCGTCTATTGAAGAATATCCCCGCATGAAACTTGAGAAAGAAAAAGCCCGTCTTGAGCGGACGCTTGATTCAATTAAGAAACGTCTTGATGAAATTACTCAGGAGTTGGAACAATGTTAATGGCGAATATAAATAAAATTTTTATTCTCTTATTTTTGCTTCAGTTCTCTTTTGCTTTGTTTGCTCAAACTACCGCTCAACAGACGCCGGATGCCAGTCGCATTGACGAACAACGCAGGCTTTTCCCCGATATACTCCTTGCCGACAAACTTCTGAAAGAACAGGATAGGGAAAACCGCAAGCCGTATTGGGTTAATACGCAAGCGGATATGGAAGCTTCCAAACCCATAACGCCGGATCAGCGTTCGCTTTTGCTTAATAATGATATTCTCGCGTATTATGGGCATCCGAATTCCGTAAATATGGGTATTCTGGGACGTTATTCAATGGAAGAACTGGATGCGCAACTTACAAAACTCGCCGCTGAATATAAGAAGGCGGGCGGCAGAAACGTCATCACCGGATTTTACATCATTTATGGAACCGTCTGGCCCGAGGGAGAGATCGGTATTATCAACAACGAGCTTCTTATGAAGTACATAAACTACGCGCAGAAACACAATATGCTTGTCTTCATTGATCATCAGATCGGCAAGTACGATCCGATTGCGGCCATAAGACGAATGCTCCCCTACCTCAAGTATCCTAATGTTCATCTTGCCCTCGATCCCGAATGGCGCACGACCAAACCCATGAAAGAAATCGGTGTGGTAACCGCCGCGGAGATCAATCAGGTACAACAAATTATGGAGGAATATTTGAAGGCAAACAATATTCCCGGCGAGCGGATGCTGGTGATCCACCAGTTTAAACCGTGGATGATATCAAATCGCGCGGATCTGAAAACCAGTTTCAGCAAGGTGCGCCTTGTGCATTGCGCGGACGGTTTTGGAAATCCCGCCCAGAAGATTGGCTCTTATAAGGCAAACGCCTTTGATGATTATAACGCGGAATCTCCAGTGAAGCCGACGCTTAATATGCCAGTTAAAGCGTTCAAATTGTTCTACAACTTCAACATACCGGGCGCGGGTTTTGACCGCCCCTTGCTTACGCCCAAAGATGTGTATGCCTTGAAACCGAGGCCATATGTGATCATGTACCAGTAAGCGGCAAAGCGGACGGATTGCCCCTGTTTTCTACGGTCTTGAGGAAAACGCATCTTTTTTGTATACTTATCCAAAAGAGGCTGTTTCAAAACCAATTTGAAACAGCCTCAATAGGGAAAAGGATCGTCAAATGTTATTTAGATCAACTCAACCGGATACAATGCCCGTTTCGTATAAAGAGGCTATTCTCAATGGGATGCCGCCCGAAGGCGGGTTGTATGTCCTTGATTCGGTCATGGACATGCGGCATTTCTTTCTTTATATGGACAGTGAAACAACCTTTCGGGAATTGATTTCCGCCATATCTCCCATTTTGCTTCAGGGTGAGTTAAATCCTTTGAGCGCGGCTTCGGTTGTGGAAAGCGCCTTTGATTTTGAGCCGGAACTGCGACAATTGGACGAGCGTTATTCTATATTGACTTTATACAATGGACCAACCGGCGTATTCAAGGATTTCGGCATTGCGTATATCGCCGCGCTTATGGAAGAATTTGCGCCCGGTGATAAAAAAATTATGGTGGTGTCCGCAGTTCGAAGCGATACCGGCATCAGTCTCGCCCACGCCTTTCATCAAAGGAAGAATATCATATCAGTTATTCTGTATCCTTCCGGTGTTATTCGCGGGCTTGATGAGAAGACTTTTGTGGGAAATGGGGGCAATATCATCCCCATTCAAATAGACGGTGTTTTTGACGATTGCCAACGGCTGGTGATGGAAATCATGAGGGACAGGGACTTTGTTGGGCGTTACAACCTGACTACGGCTAACGCCATCAATGTAGGACGTCTTCTACCTCAGACCTTCTATTATCTTTACGCCTTTATTAAGGTGAAGAAATGGCTGTCCGGCGATCTGCAATTCAGCGTACCATGCGGCAATTTTGGAAACCTTATTGCGGGACTCTATGCATGGAAATTCGGTATGCCAGTAAATGGTTTTATTGCCGCGATGAACGCCAATAATGCTTTCGCCAACTTCTTTTCGGAAAAAGCTTTTACCGCAAAACAGCGGATCACGACTATTTCACCCGCGCTTGACGTATGTTTTCCGTCCAATTATGAACGCCTCCTCTCATTTTACAATGAAGCTCCGCTTGTCATGCGAAATATGGTCTTTCCCCAATCAATAGATGATGAGATTACCCGTAAAACCATGAAAGATGTGTGGAAAAAATACAACATAATTCTCGATCCGCATACGGCGGTCGCCTTTGCGTCTGCAAAACAAAACGCTGAAACAAGCGGCGATGAGTATCATACTATCATCCTTGCCACAGAGCATCCGGCAAAGCAGGCGTCTTTAGTCTTCGACACGCTGGGACAAATGGCGCCAATACCTGAAAAATTGTCCTTACTCAAAAAAAAATGCGAGCCAATGGCTTGTATTTCTCCACAAATTGACACCTTGGAAAGCGCCATTGCAAGCTGTTTTTAAAAAACCAGTGTACACAATGACGCGAAAAAACGCGAAGATGCCGACGAAGGCTTCGTTGGCATCCTTGTTTTTGATGCTTTTCATGTTTTTTTTCATGCATCTCCATTCCTCTCACGCGCAAACGTTCAACCAAGCAGAACAAGTGATGAAAGCTCTCGCCGCCGCATACCCCGACCGTATCGGAAAGGCTGTTTTCAGAAACGGCGATTGGGCGGTTCAGGTGTACGGCGCATGGTTTTATTATGCGGACGGAAGATTGCTTCCTGAAGAACTGCGTTTGAAAGCGTCGGAGTACGACCCTCAGACATTCTACCGGTATCCGCGAGATTTGCCCGAATGGAAAGCCCCGAATCCCGAATCAGCCGCGCAATTTATGACTATGCAACAGAGACGTTCTTCCCGAGTTACAAAACGTTCTCAACATTTTTTTGACGCTTTATGGCGGGTGAGCAACAAAGATGAGGCGTATGGGCATGTAAAGACCATTCGCTTTCTCGGCTGGAATGCGCTCGTTCACTATTCCATACTTGAGGAACTCGCCCTTGTTGAAGAAGCCATTAATAAAGAAGCGAAGATCAATACTCAGGTGAGACAATGGTTAAGCGCTATAACAAATCTTTCCGTGTGGAATTGGCGGAATATTGCGGATGTCCAAAGCAGGAGTTTCCACTCATACGGCGCCGCGATTGACATACAGGTTAAAGTCCGACGTGGTGAAGAGACATATTGGCTTTGGACAAGTCAAAAAGGCGTTGATTGGTGGGCAGTTCCCTACCAAAACCGGTTGCATCCGCCGGATGTAGTGGTCAAAATCTTCGAATCATATGGCTTTGTGTGGGGCGGAAAGTGGCTTTTTTACGATACTATGCATTTTGAATACAGACCGGAAGTGCTTATTTTGAACAATATCCCGATAAATGGGATAAGATAACAATTACTCTCACCCGCCTTCAATAACGAAAAGCAACAAAAAGAGGGGGATAGGCGACAGCCCCTCTCCCCTGAACGGAAAAACCTGTAGCATGTGTTTTGAACAGAAACCATACACAGGAGTTCCGTTATGAAAAATTGTATCCCAAAGAGGCCAAAGAGTCCAAAGAGGAAACAGTTGTTTGCCTGAATGCCGGAATGACCGCCTCCGATAGCGCCGGCCAATTGGAAAGGGACAAAAGCGTCGTTTCACTGGAAATCCGCCGAAACAACGCTCGTCGGCGCAAGGTCAAACACCGCGCCGCGCAGTCCCAGATGCGAAGCGACGAACGGAAAAAGGCGGCCATTCCCGGGGACGCCTGCCGGATCCCCCGGATAAGAGCGTATGTTGGAGGCAAACTGAAAAATGTCCGTTGGACGCCGGAAATGACAGCCGGAAGACCGCTTTTCGGCCACCCGGATTTGCGGGTAAGGTGTGAAGCCATAACGGGGGCCGGCGAAAGGGAAAAGAGGGGTTAAAACCACCAGCCGGACGATGACAGGCCGACGGCTATAGACGGCCGTATTGAACAGGGGGGTTGGGAAGTTGACACGGCGGAATGGAAGAACCGGTTATTTATCGTTCAAAAAAAGGGTGATATTCTAGACTTACTAGACTAAAAGCGAATATACTATGCCGAAACCTATATGAGAGGGAAGGTATGGCGGCGGCGGCATTAAAACGCCCGTTTTGCGGGAGTGGAGACGTCCGTTTCCATGTCGCTTCAAACGGAAAAAGGCGGCGCGCCTGTAATAATCCTGAACGTTCCCATAAAACGTTTCACGCGGAATGCCGCTGTAACGGCCGCAAGCCGGACGTAAAGAAAGCCATAATCAAAGGGGCGGTTGGCCGGGCCGGGATACCGGCGGCGGCGCGGGGACC
>JAITIK010000020.1 GCA_031279555.1 Treponema sp.
GTTATATGAGACCATCCGGAAAATTAAATTTGAGCCGCATACCGCTAATATCGCACTTGTTTTTACCTCGGATATTTTCAGAAACAGCCCCCTTTACAAAAAATCGCCGCCGCAGTATATTATAAAACACCTTGTGAACAAAGATATGTTCTGGTTTAACGAGGGCTTGATGTTTCCGTACACCGCGCCCTCGATCTTTATTGAGGGCTTTTTTACGCCCTCGTCATACCGGGAGGAGATATGAAAAGAATAGCGGTTGTCGGCGCGGTGCTGCAAGAGCCAGCGCGTACGCAGAAGGCGTTCAATGACGTGGTGTCGACGTACAGAGGCATTGTCAAGGGGCGCATGGGCATTCCTTTTGATGATGAAAATACTGCGGTTATTTCCATCACGATTCAAGCCGAACTGGACGACATCAACGCGCTTACCGGCAAATTGGGAAACATTCCGGGCGTCACGGTAAAAACGGCCGTTTCCGGCGGGGGGAAATGAGCGCATCATGGAAAAAGCATTTATCAATAAAGAGTACATAGAAAACCTCTTGGCTGAGGCGAAACACGCAAGCGAAGCGGAGATCAACCGGTCTCTTGACAAGGCGGAGCGGTTTGAGGGTTTGAATCACCGCGAAATCGCCGCGCTTCTGGCGAGCGAAAACCCGGCGCATCTTGAGCGGATAAACGCCATCGCGTGGAACATCAAGCGGCATATCTACGGAAACCGCATCGTTATGTTCGCGCCGCTGTATGTAAGCGACCATTGCGTGAATAAATGCGCCTATTGCACGTATAATTACAATCATCAGTTCAACAGGCGAATTCTCACGCAAGAAGAAGTTCGGGAAGAGGTGAGGATTCTTGAAGCGATGGGACACAAGCGGCTCGCCCTCGAAGCGGGCGAACATGACGCGATATGCCCGATTGACTACATCGTCGAGTGCATGAAGACCATTTACGCCATGAAGTTTGAAAACGGCGAGATCCGGCGCGTGAATGTGAATATCGCGGCGACCACGGTTGAAAATTACCGGAAGCTCAGAGAAGTGGGCATCGGCACCTACATCCTTTTTCAGGAAACCTATCATCAGCCTACTTATGAGAAGATGCATACGGCGGGCCCAAAGCGCGACTACGCCTACCATCTCACCGCCTTTGACCGCGCCCAAGAAGCGGGCATAGACGATGTTGGCGGCGGCGTGCTGTTCGGCCTGGCCGACCCCTATTTCGAGGTTCTGGGGCTTATGATCCACAATGAGCATCTTGAGGAACGGTTCGGCGTTGGCTTCCACACCATTTCCGTGCCGCGTTTGTGTCCGGGTGTGGGCGTCGACCTCGACAATTTCCCGAACCTTGTCGATGACGAGACCTTTGCTAAAATAGTCGCGGTCATCAGGATAGCGGTTCCCTTTACCGGCATGATCCTTTCAACGCGGGAAAGCCACGAAATGAGGAAGCGGCTCCTGAAACTGGGCATTTCCCAAATCAGCGCGGGGTCGAGCGTCGAAGTGGGCGGCTATGCCAAACGGCGGCGGAGCGAGGAGGCGAATCCCCAATTCTTTGTAAACGATGAGCGATCCGCGCTTTCCATTATAAAAGAGCTTATGGACGACGGGTACATCCCCAGTTTCTGTACGGCCTGTTACCGCATGGGGCGCACGGGCGACCGGTTTATGAGCCTTGCCAAATCCGGACAGATCAAAAACGTATGCCTGCCCAACGCGCTTACCACCCTTGCCGAATACGCCATTGACTACGGCGACGAGGAGTTCAAGGCAAAGGCCAAAGCCGCCATTGAGCGGGAGCTTCCGGGTATAATGAACGAGAAGATACGTTCCCGTACTGTGGGAAATGTGGAAAAGATAGGGCAAGGCGGCAGGGATTTTTATATTTAGCATGACGGACGCGGAGCTTTTACACTACATCACCACCACGGATCCCGATGAAACGGAAGCCCTTTTTGCCGAGGCGCGGAAAGCGCGCGAGCGGTATTACGGCGACGCCGTGTATTTTCGGGGGCTTATTGAGTTCACCAACTGTTGCAAGAACGATTGCTTCTATTGCGGTATACGGGCGGGCAACAAAAATGTAGAACGGTACCGGCTTTCTTTGGAACGGATACTGCATTGTTGCGCAATGGGAGACATGCTTGGTTATAAAACCTTTGTTCTCCAAGGCGGAGAAGACCCGTTTTTCACCGATGACCGCATCGTTGAAATTGTCACGGCAATACGCGCCAAATATCCGGAACATGCCATAACGCTTTCCATAGGCGAAAAAGAGCGCGGCAGTTACGAGCGTTTTTTTGAGGCGGGCGCGAACCGCTACCTGTTGCGCCACGAGACCGCGAATGACGCGCATTACGCGAAACTGCACCCCGCGTCCATGAGTCTTTCGCGCCGCAAACAATGCCTTTTCACCTTGAAGGACATCGGCTATCAGGTGGGCGCCGGCTTCATGGTGGGGACGCCCTTCCAGACGCCGGAGACATTGCTGGAAGACCTCCGCTTTTTGGAAGAACTCAAGCCGGCGATGGCGGGCATAGGCCCCTTCATTCCGGCGGCGGACACGCCCTTCAGTGGGGAAGCGCAAGGCAGTCTTGAGCAAACCCTCCGCATGGTCGCGTTAAGCCGCATCCTCCTGCCGAAAGCCCTGATCCCCGCGACCACCGCGCTCGGCACCATTTCAAGCCACGGCAGGGAGCGGGGGCTTATGGCGGGCGCGAATGTGGTCATGCCGAACCTTTCGCCGAAAGCCGTGCGCAAACTCTATTCGCTCTATGACAACAAAATCTGCACCGGAGACGAAGCCGCCGAATGCCGCTTGTGCATGGAAGGACGCATCCGCTCGTTCGGCTTCATACCGGACATGCGGCGCGGAGACGCGGCGGTATGATGAAAAAACATCTTTATACAGAGCGTTTCCCAAAACGCGCGGAGCGACAGTTTTGGGAAACGCTCTACACAAAAGAGCGGAACCCCCTCTTTATTTTATTGTAAAAATACACTATAGTTATAACCAGAACCTATGAAAAAATTTGTATGCGTTTGTGTAATCTTCTTCCTATTTCTCCTTGTCCCCGTATGGGCTGAAAAGAATGACGTAAATCTCGGTTTCGGGATTGAAGGAAATATGAATACTAATAAAGGGTGGGCTTTTGGGCGTTCCATCAGCGTGGATATTCAACTTTTCAAATATGTTATCATGGGAACCACCCTCACCATCAGCGATGATTTCAAGCAATTCACCGCTATTGAGCCGGCGTTTTTCGTCCGCTGGCATCCGCCGCTCACCGCTTTTCCTTTTCTTAAAAAAGCGGTGTTTCTTGATGTAAAAGACGGCGTTTTTTTTGTTCAGGGCGACATCGGTATCAGTGTCGTTATAGGTTTCTTTGACAGGAACGTCGCCCCGATGTTTCTCGGCGGGCTTACGCTTGGGTTCCGGTTCCCGTTCCAAAACGGCGACTACTTTGTGGAACCCTTCATTAAGAGCGGCTACCCCTTTCTTTTCGGAGCCGGCATGAGGTTTGGGTGCCGGTTCTAGAGGACTCTATGAAGAATGTGAACAGACGTTTTTTTCCGGTTATGGTTGCGCTGTGTCTTCATGGAGTGTTGGCAATGACTGGTTGTTCAAATCCGGCTTTTGACACGCCCGGATCGTTGGATCCGTATGATGTAATCGCAATAACAGTCACGCCTCCAACCAAAAGGTTGTATTATTGGGGAGAACCCCTTGATTTGACCGGAGCTTCGGCAAACCTCTATTATAGAGGCCCCGCAGTTGATTCTAAACTCAATCAGGAGATAAAATCTTCGCAGGTCTCCGGGTTTGATTCCATGAAAGAAGGAATTCAAACCGTAGCCGTTGCCATAGAAGGGCAATCAGATTATTTTGATATTGCGCTTCTCGCATTTCCGCCCGGCGGCGACGATGAGATGAAGCTCTCGCAAAATCAAGAAAAAACTATCCCAAATGAGTTGGGAGGATCGTGGAAGCTCTATATTTTCGAGAGCGCTTCACGCGCTGTAGTAAAAGTAAATGGAAGAGAGGGAGAATCCGGCTCAAAAGGAGATGCGGTTTCTTTTACCGCGCCTCCTAATGCGGGCGAATACATCATTGCGATATCTTTCACGAAAGATGGCCGCGCGTACAACAGGTTCTATACGCTAACGGTCTCTCCTTCCCTCCCGTAGCGGCAACGAGACGACAGAATAAAGCGTTCCGCTCATGCTTTTGTGAAGCGACTAATTTGACCCCGCCTTTAGGCGGCATCTCTTTGCGTATCATTCTTTTCATTCTCAAACAAGCCTAACGCCTGTTCACTCGAACAAAATGAGCTATACTCAAACGCCCTCATCGCGTACCGGCTATATACCGGTCCGGCTTTCCTGTATGGAAACCCCGGAATACAAAGACTATACTGATCGTAATCCTCAAGCGCTTGTTCCGCTTAAACAGGCGGAGTTCTCCCGCAAGTCTTTTATTGATTTTACGGGAGGCAAGATTGATACGGCCATTGAAGATGCCTGCGATCTGGTGCAAATAGAAAATGCGCCTGCCGCCGTTGCGCTGGAAGAAGCGCAGAAAATCGCCCAAGCCGCCTTGGACGAATACTGGGCGGAAAACGAAGATTAATCCCATGATTTTTTTGGAAGACGCCTTTGTAAACTTGGGATGTCATAGCAACGCACTCTTTTCAACGGGCAGGGACATCCGCTTCCGGTAAAAAGCGGAGAGGTTGCGGGAATGAAAGTTCTCGCAGGTCTGTACCACGATCAGTCCAATCACATTAATGGCGCGAAGAGGCGCAACACGTCCTGTACCATCCGCTGAAAAGCGTTGCGGGCGCAGTTCTGTAAGGTGATGAGATGGGAGATTCGCTGAGTCTCCAGAAAATCTTTTTTTATCGCCGCAATGCCGCTGTTTTGATAAATGCAGACCCCGCATTCAAAATGCAGATAGAGGCTGCGGAAGTCAAGATTCGTGGTGCCGACGGTCGCTATCTTGTCATCGGAAACAAAGGTCTTTGAGTGATTGAACCCATTTGTGTATTCATACACCTTAACCCCGGCTTGAATGAGCTGCCGGTAATACGACCGGGAAGCGATTGCCACGATTTTTTTGTCCCACCGGTGCGGGGTGATGATGCGGACGTCAATGCCGCTTTTCGCCGCCAGGCTCAGAGCCGAAAGCAGGTTGTCGTCGACCACAAGGTACGGGGTGTTGATGTACACATACTCTTTTGCGTTGTTGATGATCTGGATATACACATGCTCCCCCACATTTTCATCATCAATGGGGCTGTCCGCGTACGGCTGGACATATCCATCGGATTCAACGGCGCACGAATCGTCTTTCCATGGATAGAACGCGGTGTAATTGTCTTTTGGAAGGCGGGGATTTATCTGCATCAATTCAAAGTTCCACATTTCAAGGAAAATCATCGCAAACGACCACGCCGCTTTGCCGCGAAGCATGATTCCGGAGTCTTTCCAGTGTCCGAACCGCTCAAATTCGTTGATATACTCGTCAGCGAGATTGATGCCGCCGGTAAAAGCGGTCCGCCCGTCAATTACAATGATTTTCCGGTGATCGCGGTTGTTCTGTTGCGATGACAGAATAGGCGTAAACGGGTTGAAAACGATGCATTTAATCCTTTTTTTTTCTAAATCTTGTTTGTAGTCCGGCGGCAGGGATAAAAAACAGCCTAAATCGTCATACATGATCCGTACGTCAAGTCCGGCGTTCGCTTTTTTCTCTAATATGTCAATGATCGGATCCAGCATGGCTCCTTGCCGCATTATAAAAAATTCCAGAAAAATATAACGCTCCGCAGCTTCAAGCTCTTTCAGCGCTTGTACAAAGTAGCTTTCCCCCGAGTCGAAATATATCGTTTGAGTGTGATCGTATATGGGAAAGCCCGCGTAATGCTGCAAATACCTGATTTGGGAAAGGCAGTCGCAGCCGGATTCAGCCAGCGCGGAAAATGTATCGCCGCACAAACGGTAGAACGGTTTGCTTTCTTCCCTGTTTTGTATGATGAGGTTCGTCATTCTCTTTGAATTAAATTGAGTGTGAAAAATAATGTATAAAATCCCGCCGAAAATGGGAAACGCCAGGATAAAAAAAAACCATGTCACCTTATACGCCGGTTTTTCCCTTTTATTAACAATGTAGAGGCACACGGAGAGGCTCAACAGATGGAGCGTCAATCCCAAATAACGGGAAAGCAAATCCGATCCCATGGTAATAAAAATAATAAACATAATCTGAACAAGCAGGAGGAAAATAACAAAAACCCTCCGCCTGAAGACTATGCGAACCCATCGTTTCTTTTTTTTATAATGTTTTTCTCTCCGCCTATTCATACGCCGATCACCGGGGCCACGCTCCCGCGCCGGCTCTTATTACGACAACTTCATCGCCGCTCACGTCCAGCACCGTTGAGAAAAGGCGCGCCTGATCTTCTCCGCTGTCAAAAATGAGATCGAGACCCGCAATATCCTCCAGTTCCCACCCGTTGTCAAAAAGCATCGCTTCCGGTTCATCGCCGTCTTCCTCTATGGGCTGCGAAAGCATGGTGCGTTTTGCGGTTATAGAATACAGCGGCGCCCCAAGCGTCTTGATGAGGGCGATGGGGACGGGGTTGTCAGGGATGCGGATGCCGATCTCTCTTCGGGGAAGATTCAGCGCCTTTTCCGTCATAGACAGTGTTTTCAAGATAAACACATACGGCCCCGGCGCCAATCTGTTGATGAGTCTGAACCGGCTGTTGTCAAAGTTGCACAGATCGCTTATCTGGGACAGTTCCGAACAGAGCAGGGTGAACCGTTGCTCGTCCCGTTCCCGTGAAATCGCCCTGAGTTTTTTGATGCCGTCCTTTGATTTATATGAGCAAACTATGCTCCAACTCGTGTCGGTCGGCAACGCGACAAGGCCGCCGGAGGAAAGCGCGCCAACTCCCTTCGACAGGAGGCGGTCGTCAATGTTGGTCGGAATAATATGCGCTATCATACTGTTGCGGCTCTATTGATTACAATATGGCAATGGTTTCCATGGAAATTTCCACACGCGCCACGCGCAGGCATACGTTCTTCACGCAGGCGTTTTGCGCAAGCCGCAGGTTCAAACCATGTTATCTCGTTGTCCTCATTCATAAAAAAATAGTATACATTTCTTTTTCCGAATAGACAATAGCGCCGAAGCGAAGGATAAATCCCAAAGAACGGCGGCATATATGTTTTTTATATTGGGCTTGTTCGACAAACGCGGTTGGCTGCCGGCTAACCTGCGGTTAGCTTCCAAGTCTTGCAATTTCTCGCCGCTGCGAAAAGAGGTTTCCGAACAACTCCATTCATGCTATGCTATAATGAACCGCTCCACCCTAAAAGGCGGGGGCGTTAGACCCTTGAACGCGCACAAAAGGAGGTTTATATGCCGGATGTCTATAGAAGACCAAGTTGGGACGAGTACTTTATGGAAGTGTGCGATGCCATTGCCAAACGCGCGACTTGCGACCGCGGCAGATCGGGTTGTGTCATCGCAAAAGATCATCAAATTCTGGTGACTGGCTATGTGGGAGCGCCATCAGGTTTGCCCCACTGCGATGAGATTGGACACCAACTTAAACAGATGGTGCATGAAGATGGCAGCATCACCACTCATTGCGTCAGAACTGTACACGCCGAACAAAACGCCATCTGCCAAGCCGCCAAACGCGGCATCAGCATAGAAGGAGGGACGCTCTACTGCCGTATGACGCCTTGCCGAACCTGCGCCATGTTGATCATCAACTGCGGCATTGTACGGGTGGTTTGCCAGCGGCGGTACCACGATATGGCGGATTCCGAGTCGATGTTCAAGAAAGCGGGCATTACGCTTGAATACGTGCATGACGAGACGCAAACATATGACAAGCAATAGAGGGCGTATGAAGAAAGCCGCGCCCCGCTTGAATCGATATAAAATGCGCCGCCTTGCGCCGCATTTTGCGCCCTTGCTTTTATAACGTAAACCGTATATACTATTTGCTTATGACAAGAGGAATTCTTATCGCGGGTAATAACTCGCCCTTACTAACGGCTTTAGCTATAGAAGCCGCAAAACGGGTGGATCACTTTGCGGCGGCGCTCATTCCTGACGGGTCGGACAGATTGCTCTCCGTTTCAAGCGCGGAAGTGTTAAACTGGAATCCAGGGAGTCCTATTGCGGCGAAGACCTTGGCTATGGCGGCGGAAAATCATTTGGGGCAAATTAACGAAACCATTTTGGTATGCGCCCCGCCTGCGTCCTGCAAAGAGGAAGGACGGCTAAACTACAGCGAAATTGAGAGTTTTGTTCAGGATCAGATCAAAGGCTGGTTCTTTTTGATAAAAGAGATAGTTGAGGGGTTTCGGGCAAGAAAAACAGGCGTTTTAAGTCTAGCGCTTTCTCATGCCAACAACAAAAAAGACCTCCTTGCGCCAAGCGGCTTGGCCTCGTTCCAAGCCCTTGCCCAGGGGCTTCTGACGTTCGCCTCATTGGAGCCGTTCCAAACCTTGGGATTCGCTCCGTCCGAAACCGGCGATGACGCGGGTTTCGCGGCATTTATCTTCAAGGTTATGGAAGAGGGCAATAAGAAAAACAATGGCAGATGGCATAAATTCGGCAAATTAAATTTTTTTGGCAGATAGCGAAAAAAAGGCGGACATTTCATCTTACTTTTGGTTATTTCTTGTGAATAAAATATGAATTCCAAGACGGCGCGTTGTATTTGCGCGTTTCACTACACTATTCCGCGTTTGTTTGTCTTTCATTTGAAATAGCCGGTTTGCGGCCGTACATGCGGCTTGGCGCGGCTTGACATTCGCCAAATCCTCAAATGGCCTCCATTGACTATTTGAAGGCGTTCTATTATCATATAAATAATATCATTCTCCAAGAGGTATATATGAAAGTAGGAACAAAATTAATCTCTGTCATTGTCGGACTTAATTTTATTGGCATCGGCGTGTTAGTCGGCATAACTGCTAGTCTTTCCCAAAATAAAATTAGCGGTTTGATTAATCAAAACGTCGCTGAAATGGAGGGAAAGTACAGCGGCGTTATCAGCAAGTGGATTGAACCGCTGATGGGCGGAGTGCGCGTTTTGGCTAAAACTATGGAAGAATACGAGACAATAGACGTCAGCCAGCGCAGGGATTATTTTAATAACGTCTTGAAAAATGTTGTCTTATCAAATGTTGACGTAATCGGCACATGGTGCGCGTGGGAGCCGAATGCCCTTGATGGTCTTGACGCGGAATACATCAATACCCCCGAGTCGGACGGTACGGGGCGCTATATTCCCTATTGGGTATCTGTCAGCGGCGGCGTTCCCAGGGTGTCCCCATTGGAAGGATACGCCGAAACTGGAGTGGGCGATTATTATCAAATTCCCTTGAGAACCGGTAGAGAAGCGGTTTTGGAGCCGTATATCTACAATGTCAACGGAACCAACATGTTCATCACAAGTTTGGTGGTTCCCATAAAGAAAAACGGACAGGTTGTCGGCGTTGTTGGATATGATGTTACGTTGACCAAAATTCAGGAAATTGTTTCCAAAATAAAGCCGTTCGACGATGGTTTGGCGGCGTTTTACAGCAACAGCGGCATCGTGTCGGCGCACTTTGACGCTTCTCGCCTCGGCAAACAGATGCAAAGCACGGAGCAGGATATAGCCGGATCCAAGCTCAACGAACTGGCGTCCGCCATAAGCGCGGGGCGAGCCTTTAATTACAGCACGTATTACGCGCCATTGAAAACCGATATTTACGTGTTTGTCGTTCCCTTTTCTATAGGAGAGTCCACCGCTCCGTGGGCTTTGAGTTTGAGCGTCTCAAAAGACACCTTTATGGCACCTGTATATGACTTGATTATACCCATCATCATAGTGGGCGTACTTACACTTATCGTCATGTCAATCGGAGTCGTCTTTATCAGCCGCATGATAAGCGGTCCCATTACAAAGGTTATGACTGTTCTAAAAAGCGTTTCCGATGGAGACATGACAAAAACGATTGATGTCAAATCCAATGACGAAATTGGACAGCTCTCCGCGTATCTGAACCAGACGGTGAAAAACGTCGGGCGGTTGATTAGCGGCATCAAGGGGCAGACCGACATCTTGTTTGAGACAAGCCATAAATTAGCCGCAAATATGAATGAGACTGCGGCGGCTATCAATGAAGTGACCGCAAATATTCAAAGCGTCAAGAATCAGGCGATCAATCAGTCCGCCAGCGTAACGAAAAGCAACGCCACCATGGACCAAGTCGTTGTCAACATCGACAAGCTCAGTTCACATGTAGAGACCCAGGCGAACGCGGTTTCCCAGTCGTCTTCGGCTGTCGAAGAAATGCTTGCCAATATTCAAAGCGTCACCCAGACATTGGTAAAGAACGAGGTGAACGTCAAGGAACTAGCCGCGGCATCTGAAGGCGGACGGGGAGGACTACAGGAGGTCGCCCAAAACATCCATGAGATTACCCGCGAATCGGAAGGCCTGCTGGAGATAAACGCGGTCATGGAGAACATAGCGAGTCAGACGAACCTGCTTTCGATGAACGCGGCGATTGAGGCCGCCCACGCGGGAGAAGCGGGAAAGGGTTTCGCCGTAGTCGCCGATGAAATCCGCAAGCTCGCCGAAAATTCAGGAGAACAGTCCAAAACCATATCACAAGTGTTGAAGAGGATTAAAGACTCTATTGATAAGATAAGCAAATCAACCGAAGCGGTGTTGCTGAAATTCGAAGCCATAAGCGACAGGGTGATTACGGTGGCGAATCAGGAGTCGGAGGTGAGGAACGCGATGGAAGAACAGGGAGTGGGGAGCAAGAATATACTGGAAGCGATTGGACTGATGAATAATGTAACCCAGGTAGTGAAAAGCTCTTCAGATGAGATGCTGGAAGGCAGCAAGCAGGTGATTGTGGAAAGCAAAAATCTTGAGAGGGTGACGGAAGAGATAACCGGCAGCGTAAACGAGATGGCGGCTGGCGCAGAGCAGATCAACCACTCCGTAGAGCAAGTGAATGAAATAAGCAAGGACAACAAAAATCAAATTGATGTTCTTCTAAAAGAAGTTTCCAAGTTTAAGGTTGAGTAAATCTGGAATGCGCGGGATGCCGCGATAAGGAGCCTCGCCCTACAAGGCGCCTTTTTAGGGCGAGGCGGTTTCTTTCCATGAATCGGCGTTGTCCTATACATCCAGATCGGCGCTTCTCCGGCAGTAGGACAAATTGTTTGGCGCGACAATATTCACTGCGGCGGGAATGAGTTCCACCGTAAGATTGGCATCATAAAACACTTCCCCATCCATGTTGATCGCAAGCGGATTTGATGACCGGATCGTAATGATTTTCCTCCGTTTTAAGGTAAAATCCGCAAGGAGACGGTCATAATGTCCCGTAATATAAGGAACGATCTTTACTAAACCCTCAAAGGCTCCCTTCACCTTTCTAAACAGAAGTATATCCATGAAACCATCGTCAGGGACAGCGGTAATCGCCTCGCTTTTATCGCCCTCGCAGCAAGGAGCGTTGGCGATGTTGATATTGACGTACGTTCCGCTTGCATCTTTTCCATCAATACTGATGGTATATTCCTGATTGCGCGCCTTTTTATTGAACATCGCCTCAACGCCTCCTCAAATATACATGAAATTATATATACAGGCGTTGTTTTTTATAAAAGCGGGCCATTTCCGCATCTGATGCCGCCTATACACAGCCTTAAAAAGGGCGGCTGATTCTATTCCTACAATACAGAGGTTCATCGCGTAGTCGCCGCCGTAGTGGAGGATATCAGTGGCGATAAACGGCACCGCAGCTTGCAGAGGTATATTCCTGAACACATCCCGAATCCCCTCGCCAAAAGCGCTCATAAAATCGTCGTTGGTATGTCCATAGGGAACCGCCGCCAATTCAGACTTGGGGAGGCCGATAAGCCCATTAAGGCAATCAAAGAGGATGCCGTCGCCTCCGACCGCATAAAGCCGAACGGGAGTTTCCGGTTCCACTTGGGTTATGTACCGCCTAACCGTCCGCATTGCGTCCCGGGGAACTGTGAAACATGAATGGGGCGTTCAACTTTGATGTCACCGGCAAAACACGCTTGTACCTCGGCAATAAAGGCGTCTATTTCCGCCTTGCCTCCAAATGAGACAGGATTGATGATAAAGAGATGTTTACGCGCGCTTTCGTTCATATATCCGCATCATCGCTTTCGCCAGTTGGATAGACCGCCTGCTGGAAGCCGGCAGATGAATTTACTTTTTTCATACGCCGCCTTGAAAATTCATTCGCCAATGACCGCTTGTATCTTTTTAATCAGATTCTTTGCATCAATAGACTTTTTTATATAGCCCATCGCGCCGAGTTTGATGGCTTGAGAAACGACATCTATATCGGATGCGGAAGACACAAAGATACCGGGCGATACGGCGCACGGAGATTTCTTTTGTGTATATTGAAGAAATTCTATGCCGTTAATTCCTGGCATCAAAATGTCAAGCGAAATAAGATCAAATTTATATGAGACGAGATGGATGAACTCAGCCTGATCATCAACTACTAAAATACTTTTCATAAGAAACCGCCGTTTTTGAGGGAACCGCCGCCGGCTTTTTCCCTTAAATACAGCGCGCTGTCTCAGGACTCTCAGAACGGCAAATTTTGAAACAGCGGCGTTGAGCGGTGTTTTAACCTCTTTTTAACCTTCTAATATAAGAAAAATAAAGCTAACTATACGCGCTTGACTTATAAAGAATTAGCAATTCTCTCCTAAAGCCTGTTCTAAAACACGAACGCTCGTTTGTGTTTTAGAACAGACTCAATGGAAATGCATATAAAAGAGGCTCTCTCAAACCGCGCAAGGCGGCAGTTTTAGGAAATACTCTAAAACCATCTTATTTCCCAAAATTAGCGACAACCGTTGAGATTTCAAAAAGTCAGGTTTTCAACCGTTTTTTCCAAAACCAATGAAAAACTGACAAGGCTTTGAAACTGAGATGAGTTTACTATAAAACATAAAATGGATCAACGCCTTGAAAGCAAAAAGGGAAACTGCCGGCGGAAAAGTCCAGCGTTTGATGCAAGCTGTCATTCCAACGCCGAATGACGCCTGGTTTTCAAGAGCGAAAAGCGGCGGCATGTCATACTCCTTAGTCCGTATGAATGCATCCATACGCCCTCTGAAAATTATCCTCAATTATCGCCATCAAGTCTTCCTTATTTATCGTTTCCTCCCGCAACTGCGCCATTCCCTCCACTATTGCGGGCAAATTTCCCCAATGGGAAAAAGGCTCTTTTCGAAGAGGTTGGTAAGGAGCGTCGGTCTCGGAAAGAAGCCTGCCCAGAGGGAGGCGCGCGCAGGCGGAACGCGCCGTTTTATGGTTAAGCAGAAGCGGCGTTCCAAAAGAAAAATAAGCGTTTACCCCGCGGCGCAAAAGGGTTTTCCCATCTTCGTATGTACCCGAATACGAATGCAAAATAACAGATGGGAGTTTCTTGAGTTGTTTTGAATATGCAAAAACCTTGTTCATAGCCCGCCGCAGGTGCAAAACAAGGGGAAGCCCTTTTGCGGCAGCCAGATCAAGGTGCGCGTTGAAAAGCTCCTCCTGAACCTTTTCGGTCATGCGGTAATCGACACCGCCTGCGGACCGCCCTTGCGCATTGAAAAGATCAAAACCGGTTTCCCCAATCGCATGGAGCCTGTTTTCCGCCGCCAAGTTGTACAGCGTTTCAAGCGAAGTTTCCACTTCATCCGGCTTAACCGCAGGGAGTTGGGGATGAACCGCAAAGCACTGTACGATGTTTTTTTTCATTGCGTCCTGCGGAGCAGTTTGCGCAAACTGTTCGTGGAATTCAAATTCCGCTTTGTTCCATGCGCTTGCGGCGCACGTTATTACGCGCGTTATTGCGCAAGGCAAAAGACAATGTATTTTGCCTGTTTCCGTCATACTAGGGGCGGTGGAAACCATTTGTACAAGATCAAATATATGGCAATGGGCGTCTGTCAGCATTATTTTTCCCTTGGCGCAAATCTTTCTTCGGGATTTTCCTTAAAAAAACTTTCAAGAACATTCCGCATTGCGGAAAGCTCCGTTTCCCGTCCCAACAGCGTCCGTACATGGTTCGCCCATTTGAGATTGGAGCAAAAATAAGCGAAGAAACGTTGCGCCCGGCTCTTGTGGAATTCGGGAGGCTGATATTTTGCCAGCATATCAAGAAACCTGACGGCGACCTCTTCAAGATCGATCATGACGGGGAGCGGAAGCCCGCGAGCCTGCGCGAATACCCACGGTTTCTGTACGGCGAGCCTTCCTATCATAACCGCGTCGCACTCAAAAGAACGCCTGTTCATTTCTTCCGCCGACAGGATGTCCCCATTTCCGGCGACCGGTATTCGCAGTTGCTTCCGAAGCATACCGGTATATTCCCAATTTGCCTCCCTCTTGAATTTTTCCCGCGCAATTCGGGGGTGCAGGGTGATGCGCTCAACGCCCTCGGCTTCAAGCCGTTTGCAAAACGAGACAAGGTGGTCAAAGTCATAAGCAAAACCGATGCGGAGTTTAACGCTTAAACGCCGTTTTGTGCGTTTCCGTACGCGGGCAATCATACCGCCAGCCTTGTCGATAGAACTCATCCACTGCACTCCGCCGCCCGCTCTGATAATGGGAGGCGCGGAACACCCCATATTAATATCAAAACCAGCGCATTCATAGGGTTCCAAAAAGGACGCGGCGTTTGCAAGGTGATCCGCATTTCCGCTGACCAATTGGTACACGAACTTTTCCGGCTCAGGAGCGTTGTCCAGGTACCACGACTCGTATCGCCCTCCGCTTATAAGCGCGCCCGCGCTGATCATTTCGGAGAAGTACTCATCGCAACCGCCGAAATCGGCGACAAGATATCTCAGCGCCCTGTGGCTTATTTCAGCCATAGGCGCAAGTAAAAACAGTTTTTCCGCCATAAAAATCCAACCTCAAAAGTGGTATATTTCATATTTGAGACTGTTCCAAACCGCGAACTACATTCGGCGAACATAAGTTCGCCGAACTTAGCTTCGAGTTAGTTTTGGAACACTCTCATTTTCTAAAAAAAAACCGATAGTGAAAAGGTGGTATTTTCCCACTTGACACCGAAACATTTATATTATATAATAGCCAAAGTAGAGGAGTACCGCATGATAGCAAAGAGTGATGTACCCGTCAATGAAAAAGAGCCGGAAGGTCTTAAAGAGGATGGAACTTCATATCGTGTTCTTGTCGTTGATGATTCCATGTTTATCGCAAAACAGCTTGGTCAAATCTTCACCTCGGAAGGTTTTGAACTTGCAGGAACTGCTGCGGACGGCGCGCAGGGCGTAGAACGGTACAAGGAAATGTATCCTAATATTGATTTGGTTACTATGGATATTACTATGCCGGTTATGGACGGCGTTACCGCTTTGGAAAAAATACTTGAATTTGATAAAAATGCAGTGGTAATTATGGTAAGCGCTTTGGGAAAAGAAGATGTGGTTAAGAAATCGTTGCTTATGGGCGCTAAGAGTTACATTGTAAAACCTCTTGACCGAAGGAAAGTGTTAGAGCGTGTTGTATCGATTCTAAAGCGTTAGTCATTGTCTCTCTAATCAATAATTTGCCGGGGATATTTCCCGGCATATCTCTTTTTCTAATTTCTTAGAAAGTTAGGTGGTTATAATTATTATATATGCATGCATTTACTATTTCTGATGTTGTTTATTGTGTTCACGCTGATATTCAAACGCCTGATCTTTTTGAGGGCCTTTGGTCCATCAAAGATGGAGTGTCCCTTAATTCATATATTATAAAAGGCGAGAAAATTGCGCTGGTCGATCTAGTGAAGGATTGGAGCGAAGCGCCGAGACAGGTTGCGGAGGCTTTAACATCCATTGGTATAGATTTCGCTTCCATTGATTACCTCATCTTAAATCATATTGAACCGGATCACACGGGGTGGCTAAAAGAATTTCGCGCCTTGAATCCTCATTGTGAAATTCTGTCCACAGACAAGGGTTGCAAGCTGATAAAATCTTTTTATAAGATAGAGGCTGGAGCGCGCGTCGTGAAAGATGGCGATACGCTTGATTTGGGAAACGGCCAGACGCTTGCCTTTATCGAGGCGCCGAATGTTCATTGGCCCGAAACTATGTTCACGTGGCATGAGGCTTCCGGTACGCTTTTTTCTTGCGACGCCTTTGGTTCTTTCGGCGCTCTTGGCGAGCGGGTTTTTGACGATGCGTTTACCGATGAAGAACGCGCCTTTTTTGAGAGAGAAACGCTCAGATACTATGCGAATATCGTCTCCTCATTCTCGCTTTTTGTGGAAAAAGCACTTCAAAAGACGCGGCATTTGGCAATAAAATGTGTCGCTCCGAGCCACGGCATCGTATGGCGGAAAAACCCGCAGAAGATCATCGACCTATATAGCGCATACGCTTCGTATGCGAAAGGTCCTGCGGAAAAAGAAATTACCATTGTCTGGGGTTCCATGTACGGCAACACCAAGGCGGGCCTCGATGCGGTGATACGCGGCATTGAAGCGGAAGGCGCGCCTTATGCCATTCACCGCGCGCCTGATGGAGACGCCTCCTATGTGTTGGCCGATGCATGGAAGAGTTCCGCCCTTGTGATCGCCATGCCGACGTACGAATATGCGATGTTCCCGCCTATAGCGCATATCATCGACCTTTTCAAACGCAAACACCTGTTCGGCAAGACCGTATTGCGCATAGGATCGTTCGGCTGGATCGGCGGCGCTAAAAAGGAATACGAGGCGGCGATTGAACCCTTAAAATGGAACAACCTTACAAGCTATGAATGGGCGGGCTTCCCCTCTCAGAAAGATATCGTTGCATTGGAAGAATGCGGCAGGGAATTGGCGCGAAGCGTACGTGAAGCGTGAGCGAGCGGCGGCGTAGGCGAGAAATTCATAGATCAAAACGGCGCCGTCTCTTCACCGTATGGCGAAGGAAGCCGCTTTCTCCGCGTTAGGCGGATACTTGTTGCGAGCCGCTGACGATACGGCGCATACCTTCCGTGTTGTTGCGGCGTTTCGATTACGCTTCTCCCCACAACCGTATCAGTTCTATGACAACTTTGCACGCCGCCGTCATTTCCGGCACGGACGCCCATTCAAGCGTACCGTGCCAGTTGCGTCCGCCGGTAAAGATGTTGGGTGTGGGAACGCCCATTTCCGTAAGGCGGGAGCCGTCCGTGCCGCCGCGTATGGGTTTGATGCGGACGTCAACGCCGGTATTGGAGAGAGCTTGCTTGAGCATGTCAAGCGCTTCTGGACGCTCGTCTATTTTTTCTTTCATATTGTGGTACTGATCCGTAATCTCTATGTTGACCGCGCCTTCTGGAAATTGGGCTTCAACCGCTTTCGCAAAGAATTCCAGCCGTTCAAGCCTTTCCTTCATAACGCCCAAATCAAAATCCCTCACCAAGACATCTAATCGCGCTCTTTCAGTCGTTCCGTTTATTTCCGAGGCGTAAAAGTAACCGAAATAGCCGTCGGTCGCTTCCGGGCTTTCGGAACGGGGCAACATATTCACGAAATTCGCCGCCATGACTACGGCGTTCGCCATTTTTCCCCGCGCATAACCCGGATGCATGGACTTTCCCGTAAAAGTGATCACCGCTTCGGCGGCGTTGAAGCATTCAACCTCAATCTCACCGAGCGCCCCTCCGTCAAGCGTGTAACACACCGCCGCCCTGCTCTTTTCATAAGGAAAATCCGGCAACCCTTTGCCGGTTTCCTCGTCAGGGGAAAAGATGATTTCCATGTCTCCATGCGCTATTTCAGAGCGCTGAATCAGGCATTCCACCGCGCCCATTATCTCCGCAATGCCGGCTTTATCGTCCGCGCCGAGCAGAGTCGTACCGTCCGTGTGAATGATAGACTTGCCTTTCTGCGCGGCAAGATCGGGATCAAGCGCCGGATCAAGGCGGCGGTTGCCAGCAAGGTATATGACGCCGCCGTCATAGTCTTCCACAAGGCGGGGTTTCACGTCCTTGCCAGACACTTCGTCTGATGTGTCAAGATGCGCCAAAAAGCCTACGCATGGGACGTTTTCCTTCCCCGCGCTTGCCGGAAGATGCGCGATCACGTAACACGAATCGGTGAGCGTTACGTCTTGAACGCCGAGCGCTTGCAGTTCTTCTACAAGCAACTTCGCTAAATCCCATTGCCCCGGCGTAGAAGGCGTTTTTTCAACATGCCGGCAACTCGTCGTCCACACCTGAACATAACGAAGAAAGCGGGAAACAACGGAAGCGGCGATGATTTTTTCGTCTATTTCTTTAAAGCGCATGGTGTCAGTATAAGCGACTCTGGGAAATATGTAAAGGAGACGAAGCAAACGTTTTCCACTATGCCGGCGACATTTTGCAGGTCAGAACTTTTGCGGCAAAGACCGCCATAGGTCGTCTGAGTCTTTCTCGCTCCATTCCACCACATTCGAGCGGCGCGAAACCCTACGAATTTCAATGCCGCCCAAACGTCGTTCTTGCGCGAAAGGTTCGCCTCGTTCCATACGAAAAGATCGCGTATAGTCTCGCTTTTCGCCAGCAAAAGAATTAACCCTCGCGTTTAAGGAAGGAGAATAGCGCATGTATGAAACCAACCGTCCATTCTCCAGCCCTAATTATTTTACTATGCCGTTTTCCACTACAACCGCTTCGGGATCAACCTTGTCGCCATAAACCGGTTCAAGCGTCGCTTTATAAGCCTTGTGGAAGAAATCGGCTTCAAGAACGTTTGTTATCTCATTGTTGAGCCAATCAAGCAACGCCTTGTTCCCTTTCTGAACTGCGGGAGCGATTGTATCAAGACTGCCGATGGAGTCAACGCCCACACTGAACCCTGGATTTTGGATCGCCCATGCGAATACAAAGGTGTTGTCATGCGCAAGCGCATCTCCGCGTCCATCTTTGAGCGCGTTCAAAGCCTCGGTGTTCTGGTCAAACGCAAGCAGCGTGATGTTGGGGTGATTTTTGGTGAAGTACAGTTCCGCTGTGGTGCCTTTGTCAACAATCAGCGTTTTTCCTTCAAGTTGGGAAATGTCGGTGATCGGCGCCGAATCCGGCGATACGATGCCGAGCGCGACCTTCATATAGGGTTTTGCGAAGTCAACCACCTGACTACGTTCCGGCGTTACCGTGAAATTAGCGAGAATAATGTCAACCTTATTCGCTTGCAGATACTCAACTCGGCTTGCGGCTTCAACCGGCACAAACTCTACGGCGTCTTCATTTCCAAATAGATCCTTGGCAATGCGATGCGCAAAATACACATCATAGCCTTGGTACACGCCTTGTTCGTCTACGTAACCGAATGGAGCTTTATCGGTGAATACGCCGATGCGGATTATACCCGCCTTCTTGAGCTTCTCAATCCCCGATACGTTGTCATTATTCCCGCGCGCGAAAACGGAAACCGTCATTCCAAATGCCAGCAACAATAAAACCAGCTTTTTCATTTTGTCCCTCCTAATGGCCATTATATATCAATAGAGTTAAACTCTCTATTTACTATGTTTTATGGCGGCAAACACCGCCTCGGATGCCTCCCTTCCTTATCAGTCAAACTCAAAAATATTCAGAAATTTTTTCGCCCGTTCTGTAGACGGCTGGGTAAAAAACTGATGAGGTTCATTTTCCTCAACGATTTCACCCGCATCTATGAAAATAATCCTGTCCGCAACGGAACGCGCAAACTGTATCTCGTGGGTGACAATCACCATGGTCATGCCGCTTTTTGCGAGGTTGAGCATAACGTCAAGCACTTCCCGCACCATTTCCGGATCGAGCGCGGCGGTAACTTCGTCAAACAGCATGATTTCAGGTTGCATAACAAGGGCGCGCGCTATGGCGACCCGTTGTTTCTGCCCTCCGGAAAGCTGTCTGGGATAGGCGTCTTTTTTTTCAAGCAGACCGACGCGCTCCAGCAACATTTTTGCCGCTGTTTCCGCCTCTTTTTTGGAACGGCTCTGCACCTTGATCGGACCCAAGGTAATGTTTTCCAGCACGGTCATGTGCGGAAAAAGCTCATAATTCTGAAACACCATGCCGACGTTTTGCCGGATTTCACGCCAATCGACGCCCTTTTGCGTTATTATCCTGCCGTTCAGTTTGATCTCGCCCGACTGGATGCGCTCAAGTCCGTTCATGCAACGCAGAAGTGTGCTTTTTCCGCAGCCAGAAGGTCCCAATACAACCAACACTTCCTGTTTATGCAATTTCAAAGACACATCGTTGAGGGCCAGCGCATCCATGCTCTCAAATTTCTTATAAAGATGATCTATTTCCAGCAAGATTTCTTCGTTAATCAGTTTTGCCATTTTCGCTCCAGCCGCTTTGAGAGATGCGACACGGGCATACACAGTATGAAATAAAGAAAAAAAATAAGCGCGTACACCCAGAACGACGCGCTCGGACTCTTCAAGAAATTCGCCTCAATAATCTGTTGCCCGACTTTCAACACCTCGACGACGCCAATAAGCGCCACAAGCGATGTGGTTTTTATCATGCGGGTCGTCAGGTTGATTGCGCCCGGCATCAGGCGGCGCACCGCCTGCGGAACAATGATGTGCCGGTAAAGCTGGCCATTCGTAAGACCAAGCGCGAAAGCGCTTTCGTACTGATGATGCGAAACGCTTGTAATAGCTCCGCGCACTAAATCTCCCATTTCAGCGGTTCCCCACAAGGCGAACACAAGGATGGACGCGGTTTCACCGCTCAGGTTGATGTGAAAATTGCGGGCGAGCCCAAAGTAAAACAAGAAAAGCCACACCAGAACCGGAATGATCCGCACCGCTTCAAGATAGGCGCGGCATAGAAAGCGCACGGCTTTACGCTTGTTTGTCATCAGAACGCCGAAAAGAACGCCTAATATGACGGAAAAAAACACTGACACAAGCGCGATTCGCGCCGTAACCCACAGCCCAAAAAGGAGGCGCTGAAAATTCCTGCCTTCAATAAGAATGCTAACACCCAAATCCTGCAAAGCGAATCCTCCGTTCAACGATATATAATAGAATGGAAATGGGCAACAACACTATAAGATATGCGACTACCAGCATGAGCAGCGCCTCATTGGTCTTGTAATACAACCCGATAAGATCTTTCGCCACATACATCAAATCGGCAAGCGCGACGATGCTTACGACGCTGGTTTCCTTGAGCAGGAAGATGACATTTGCGCCGAGACTCGGAATGCTCACCGCAAGCGCTTGCGGCATAATCACATAACGGACAAGCTGCGGATATGAAAGCCCTATGGAAAGTCCGGCTTCTATCTGCGCCTTGCCGATTGCCTCAAGCCCGCCCCGGAAGGATTCAGCCATGTACGACCCGCCAAGAAAGCTCAATCCAATCACCGCGCATGTCCACGATTCGAACTTTACGCCAATGCGGGACAATCCAAAATACAAGAAGAAAAGCTGGATCATAAGCGGCGTATTTCTGGAAAGCTCAATGTACGCCCCTGTAATCTGCCTGAGAACGGGCAGATTGAAATACCGGACGACCGCACAGAACAGGCCGGCAATGAGGGAAAACAACGACCCCAAAAAGCAGAGTTTTAGTACGAGCCACAATGCCTTAATATAGAGGGGCGCAAACTGTCCGATAAATGCTATGTCCATAATCGCTTAGTAAAGTGATGATAATTATAAGCGATACTATAGCAAAAAGACGTCTTTTTTGTCAAGAGAGAAATGTGAATTTACGAGCGATTTTTTCGTTTCAGCGAATGGAGGTGGCGGTCGTCGGCATACGCTTGGCGGCGGCGATTGACATGACGGCGATTATCTGACGTTGCGTGTATATTCCGAACGGGACGCATGATTCAAGATTGCGCATAGTGATGTACATGGCAATGCGCAAGTGGTTTAGCCTGTCTCATCCCGTAATAATAATTTTATCAAAGCCGGAGAGACCGGGCGGATTTCCAATGCCACGCAGTTCAGAATGACCGCGCCTTATGACGGGGAGAAGACATTGGTTCATGTGTATGAAAAGCCGCCGCCAAACGGCGGCCTTCTACGCGGCGTCACTGCGGAAGGAAAGGTACGCGGATGGATATGCCTCCGGTTGCCGCGGTGAAATTCACCTGCCGGATTGATCCCTGAAACCGGCAAGGACTGCCCGCAACTTGCGTTGTTCTCTCTGCGGCGTTACCACCAGGCGATCCGGAGTTACAAACGAACCCCGGAACCCCTAAAACTGTTCCTCGGTTTCAGCGTCCCATACCTTGACCATCTTATCAGTTGAAGTGGAGACGGCGCGGCGCTCATCAGGGCTTACGCCGCCGAGGTTACAATGTCTGAATGTTCCATCCGGGACAGTTTTTCGGGGCGTTGGGGTTGGACGGCGGAGGCCGGCGTCTGTTGTGGAGCCGGTGTGGGCTTGGTCTGCTACGGCACGGAAGCCAGGTTTGGCCCCACATCCTGTTGCGGCGATGGCTTGCCGCCCAAGTAGGCGACGCCGAAAACCTGGTCGTACACCGCCGGGCGCCGCCTCCCGCCGGATGCCTGTGTCACATCATAGCCCGTAAGACGGAACACCTCTCAGTTCAATGCCCGGTGTTTTCAGGCGTTTCAAAAGCTGGCTCGTAAAAAGTCCGCGCCTCTCGCCATCCGCAGCGGTACTGCCCGCGCTCGTGGCGTACACGATGATGCGCAGGCTGGCTGCTTACCACCTGCAATCCCCGGCTCCGCAAGTATGCCTCGTTGCGTATATCCACGTCCACGCTAGAGATCAATCCCTCAAGCGCAGTTTTCACATGTCATTGGCGCCGTTCACCGGGTTGTTCAGCCGTGTTATCGAAGTATACGCCCCGTTCCCGATAACCAGCGCGTTTTTTCCTGCGCTTCAAGCAGTCCGGCGCACAGAACCGCGAAGAAAGCTTTTTCATTATCCTGTTTCCCCTTTTTATCATTGGATACAAGCGTAAAACATTCTATAAGGACACGCTATGTTCAATCTGTCAAGGCGAAAAACGGCGGCATCCTTCGTCTTCATAAGTCAGATGCTTCCAAAGAGGGCAAGAGGACGCTTTTCAGTCTCATTGAACGCACCGAGAATGTCAAGACATTTTTGAAAGGGTAGAATGAGTTTTCACTATACAAAAGTATACAATTTGGATAGCAAACAGCCTTTACGAAATGTCTGATTTTCGCTATAGTTAAAACATATACCGGAGGACGCTATGCCAGCGCTGAAAACGCCTATTAGAAAGACCGCAAAAGCCGCCATGAAGACCGCCCAAAAAGCGGTTAAAAAAGCGACGTTTGAAGATCGCTGGGCGATCATAGAGAGAGGCTTTGTGGAGATTCAAAAAGTCCATAAAGAACTTGGAGAAGCCCATGAGGAGACAGAAAAGACGCTCCGTGAATCCATCGCATCGACAAAGAAAACGCTCCGTGAATCTATCAATGATCTCCGCATGAGCCACAAGGAGACCGAGAAAACGCTCCGTGAATCCATCGATGATCTCCGCATGAGCCACAAGGAGACCGAAAAGACGCTCAATAAAGCCATTGGCGGACTCAGTAACACGGTGGGATCGCTGGTTGAACATTTTATGACTGCCGCGTTGCCTCAGAAATTTAAACAATTTGGCTTTACCTTTGACAGGGTGACCACCGTAAAATGGGCTGACGGTGAAAACAACATATACGCGGAAATCGACGGACTTCTGGAAAATGGCAATCAGGCGATGGTTGTTGAGGTAAAAACGACATTACGGAATGAAGATGTGGACGACCATGTGGTCCGTATGAGAAAAGTTCGCGCATACGCAGACCTGCACGGCGACAAGCGGGAATTTCTGGGCGCATTAGCCGCCACGATTGTCGATAAAAGTTCCAGAGAATACGCCTTGAAAAAAGGGTTTTTTGTTATTGAACCTTCCGGCGAAGATGTAAAAATAGCGAGACCTGTTTCTGAAAAAGTTTGGTAAGCGAGGTTGTTCCAGAAATTTCAACAGCCCGCAAGTGGGTTCTTCATGTGGGATGCGGAATGTTGACAAAACAGCGGTTTCCATACTAAAATGGTACGAACGGGCGAGGGTGGTGAAATTGGTAGACACGCCAGACTTAGGATCTGGAGCCGATGGCATAGGGGTTCGAGTCCCCTCCTTCGCAATGGATTCTGATAGTTTGCGTACGATTGACGTGAATCTGTGGATTGGTAAAAATCGCTCTATCACATGCCGTAACTGTGGACGGAAAGAAAAAAAAACGATATATTGTGTATCAATGACATTTAATCAGGAAGAAGCCTTATACGATTTTCTCGAAAATGCTATGGAGCCATTCACCTTGGAAGAGATCGTCGCATATGTACATGATACGGATACAACGCGGAGCGGACGGCTCGCGGTGCAGATAGCCGCGTTGATCAATGTAAAGCGGCTCGCCTTTCCCAAGGGATCAAAAAAATGGGTCTCCCGCCGAGGTTGCTTTGAACAGGCGCGTTTTGTCATCAAGCCGAGCCGCACGGAAATAATGAATGGCATTCTGATACCCGGACACCGGTGCGTTCCGTTTGCGAATCCTCTGATCCGTCCCAAGGAATACTCTTTTTTTTGGAAAAAAAAACCTATTCGTTGGACAGGTATGGAAGGCGATCCTGAAGAATTTTATCCATATTACACGATATTCGGAGAAGAATATACGCCTCATTATATTGCCATGGAGAATGAGGATAATGAATACGCATACAGCGAACGGGAAGAGCCTGCCGTTGTATCGATCAATACGCTTAACATGAGCGGCATCTACCGCGAAACGGGTTTTGTCCCGGGAGACAGGTTTGTCACGAAAACGCTCGATTGGAAAAAAGGATGCTTCGCGCTTGAAAAAATCTCTAAAGACATATGGAGTGAGTCCGATATGGCGGATTGGTTTTCCACTGCGGAAAATGGCTTTAAAAAAGCGTTCAAAATCTTGGGGCCTGGCGTTTCTACAGAGGAACAAATAGCGTACGCATATTTTTTGGGGGGAAAGCGTTTGTGCGATATACCCGCTTATTCGCTTGAAGAATTTTTATATGAAAAAACGGACAGCATTGAGATCGTACCGTATGGTATAGAAACGCGCTTCTGGTTTGCGGGCAAGGAGATTCCCGATTCTAAAAGCCTGCTGGACGGACAGCGTATAGCCGACAGGACGCTCATTGAGGATATTCTTCACTCAAAACAGATCCCCGTATCCGAATTTGTAGTGCAGGCGTATGTTCGGGACGCGCTGTACCGCCGAGATACGTCGGTTGAGAATGTACTATTGCGCCTCATTCCCAGCAACATCGCTCAGACGTTGAACTTGCGGGAATGGAACATCCTCGCCGATTACATAGCGGAAGCGTTCGCCGAAATTCAACCGAACTATTCTCTGTTTACTGACAAAATAGCGGGTCCAATACGGCAAAATCTGGTGGATCTGCACACTGCGGTCGTTGAATTCGCGGCGACGCTTCGCAAGGATTCGATGAATGATGCGTACCTGCCGCAACAGGTGTTTATCATGCTTTCCCAAGTCCAGACGCATGCGGCGAATTTGCTTGACGAATTGAGCGACGCGGAAGAGCCTTCGGAAATAGACATACTCGCCATGGACAACGCCTATCAGGGGATGCTCGACACGTATGACGAAGTGCGTTCCATGATTAGCGATTCTTTATTGGCTTTTCGCAAAAGCAATATTTATCTGGTAAAAAACGGCGGGAAACAGAAGGGCAGGCTGTTGCAGATCGGCATCGGCGGTACGGATGTGTGGCGCAGGGTCATTGTACCGGAAACGTACACGCTTGAAAATATTCACCATGTCATTCAGAAACTTTTTTCATGGGAAGATGATCTCCCGCATCAATTCACCTGCGGCGCCGCCCTTGAAAATGGGAGTCTTGAAGCGACCGTTATTGAGACTGATGTAACCATTCGAGAATTGAACGCCCAAAGGATGCTTGACGTGAACTACGAATATGGCGAATTGTGGAATGTAAAGATCATCGTCCTCTCCCCAGAGGAAAGCAAGGAACAGGCGCTGTGCGTAGCTGGAGAGAAAGCCGCGCCGCCTGAAACAATCAACGGACCCGTACGATTTAGAAAAAATATCTTTGCCCTCGAATCAGGAACCGCGGAAGAAAAACAAGCCGCGAAAAAAAAGCTGGGCGATGAGTTTGATCCGCATTTTTTTGATATCGACCAGTGCAATAGTATATTAGGAAGAATACAATGAACGATATAGCTTTAGTTGATTTAATTCAAAAAGGCGGAGTACTGCGGGATATCCCGGGAAGCGCGCCGAAAGAAGTCTTGGATTGCATGATTCACCACATACACTTGCCCAGATACCTTACAACAGATGCCCTGTTGCAAGCTGTTCTGGAGCGGGAAAACCTTATGGCTACCTCCATTGGAGGGGGAATCGCCATCCCTCATCCTCGGAATCCGCTTTTATCAGAGGAAAACGAACAATTTATCGCCATCGCCTTTCTGAAGCAGCCTGTGGAGTGGCAGGCTCTGGACGGCCTCCCAGTGCAAAATGTGATTTTGCTTGTTTCTTCCTCGGCGCGAGCCCACCTTCATTCGCTCTCCCGCGTTCATTTCCTCTGTCAAGAAGAAGCGTTTCGCTCATTGCTTGCGAAAAAAGCGTCCAAAGAAGAGATTATCAAGGTTGCCGGCTTTATCGAAAAAGAGTGGGGAGAAAAAGCGGCGCCTAGGAGGGCGTCTTAATTCGCCGATTCCCTATGTTGCCGTATCACAGATGTTTCACAGCACGTTGTGTTTTTATATACGGTTTCTAACGATTGGTTCATAATCCTTGAAACATCCTCTGAAAGTTGCCGGAGGATGTTTTTTGTCTTATCAGAAATATCATCTTGCAACTTAAAAAGCTCATAAACCGGCGCATCCAAAGCTTGCGCTAAATTAAAGCGTATCGGAATAGGGTCATTTATTGTCGCGTTCTATATCGCTTAGAAACGTGATGGAAATGCCCGCCTTCTCAGCCAAATCAGCTTGAGACAATGCGCGGTAAAAACGAAATAATTTTATATGGGTATATACTTGAGGCGGGATGCGCCATTGAGCGGCTATTTTGTCATAGGAGATTGGCGGCGGATAGACAGCATTCTGTACTAATCTATCAAATGACAGCCTGCCGCCATTTGATTTGCGCCGATTGAAGCTAAACGCATATTCATCAACATAATATCCACGATGTTCTTTTGAACAAGACTCTCGCAATGTTCCCAACATCCGCCGCTTGATTAGTGAAATTATTGTGTGAATATGCGGTGACAACGCATCTCGCCCTCTGGCGGCGTTCACTTCGCACCCACGCCCAAAAATTGTCTTTCACCGGACACCTTCTTTTGCCGCCACGCAAAGGCGCGTGAATCTTCCGGCCTTGTCGCATAACGTTCCGACTGTATGCGACGGTTTGGCGGCCCGGATAAGGAAATGCGCAACATTTCCAGGGCCGGCAAACTGTGGCTCCGAAAAACCGCACAAAGGGCGCAAGCCCGACTGGGGTTTTTCGGAGCCCGGATCACCAACGGCGCGGAGCATATACTGGCATGTTTTATGCGACGTGCAGGACTGTTTTTCAGTCAGGTGATCCCGGCAAAGCCGGGGGCTTGAATGGCGGACCGCTCAAAGCGGTTGATTTTGGAGCCGCCTAAAGGCGGTTGTCGGCGTCGCGCATCTTTGAACAAATCCACCTGATCCAGCCGCTTGCCTTCGGCTTCCCGCCCCAGGATGCGCCTCCTGATCCGCGCCTCGTCCCGGCCCGCCGTCGATGCCTAACATCCCCTCGCCCGGAAACTTCGCCCGGTAAAGCCCCCCCGCTCCTCCCTTTGACATATCCTACCGCCTGGGCCGCGAGGCGTTTCGGCGGCGTCTCTATCAGCGCGCGTACATGCTCCGGGCGTACACGCCCTCCCGCCCCTTCGCCGGCTCGTGGAACGCGCGCCCCAAGCGTTTCGCCGCTCCTCCGTACAGCCGCATCTTCCGGCGCCTCGGCGTCCGCGCCGCATGGCGTCCGCATTCCCACCCGCTATGGGTTAGACTTCCCGCGCCGTTCGTTTCGCCTCCCGTCTATTGAACTTTGGCGGCTCGCCTTGACAGGAGGCTCTTTTATATTCCCTGAAATGTCAAACGATTTTTGGGACCCCAGGCAAAGCCGGGGGAGTATTTATTATATTTAGAAAGAAAAACCGGGCTTTAGACCGTTTTTTCGAAAGCTTTTCTCAAAACTAACCCGAACGCAAGTTCGCTGAACGCAAGTTCGCTGAACGCAAGTTCGCTGAACGCAAGTCCGTGTTTTGGGAAAAGCTCCTTATATAGCGCCGGAACCATATCTTGTATAAGAATCTCTGGAATCTCCGGTTGAGTTTCCAGAAGTTTCCCGGAGAAGTGAGTTCGATGGAAATAGGACGTTCGCTAAGAAATCGTCCCTTGATCCGTGAGAGAGAGTCCGCCTCAGACATAGTTAAGACAGCGCTTCCAAATTTTCCTCATTTTTTTCTCACGAGCGGATTTTTCTTTAAAAACCTCTTGACAACAAAGCGTAAAAACCGCATTGTTTTGCTATGAAAGGAAGCGATGTAATCATCAAGGATGTGTCTAAATCCTTCGGTGATTTCAGGGTTTTGAATACTATCAATCTTACTATTCACAAGGGGGAATTTTTCTCCCTTCTGGGTCCTTCAGGATGCGGCAAAACGACGCTCCTGCGGATAATCGCGGGCTTTGAAAGCCCTGATTTCGGTGTAGTCATGTTTGACGACAGGGATGTGCTTTCGGATCCTCCGAATCGCAGGCAGTCGAACACGGTCTTTCAGAATTACGCCCTGTTCCCCCATCTTACGGTTTATGAGAACGTCGCGTTTCCTCTACGCATCAAAAATATCTCAAAAGAGACCATTGAGCCAAAAGTCGAGGAGTACCTGAAACTCGTGCAGCTTGAAGGGCATGCCCAGAAAAAGCCGAGCCAGCTTTCAGGCGGGCAGAAGCAAAGGGTCGCCATAGCGCGGGCGCTCATCAATGAGCCGAGAGTGTTGCTGTTGGACGAGCCGCTTTCGGCGCTTGACGCGAAACTCAGGCAACATATGCTCATTGAGCTTGATCAGATACACGACAAGATCGGCATCACCTTCATCTACGTCACCCATGATCAGACCGAGGCGTTGTCGGTTTCGGACCGCATCGCGGTGATGAATTCGGGCGATGTGCTCCAAGTCGGTACGCCTTATGAAATCTACGAAAGCCCTTCAACCGATTTTGTAGCGAGATTCATCGGCGAGACGAACCTTTTTGACGGCGTAGCCGCGTCCGTAACGAAACTCGACAAGCCGGATAAAAACGGCGACATTGAGTACATGGTCGAGCTTGACATACCGGCGCTTGGCATGGTGAAAGTAACCACCATTGACGTGGTGGAGGTTGGACAGACCGTGAGCTTCACCGTGCGCCCTGAAAAAATCGTCATCTCTACGGAAAGACCGCCGTCAAAGCGGGAAGACATCAACCTCTTTCAAGGCGTAGTCGATGAACCCATCTATTCGGGCTTCCAGACTAAATTCTATGTCAAGGTGATGAACCCCGCCGCGTCCGCGTCAGCAGGCGGCTCCCTTATCCGCGCTATAAAACAGCACTCAAAGTACTCGGACGAAGGACCGGACATTGAGTGGAAAGACTCAGTTTGCCTTTCTTGGAGCGCCGCGGACGGGTACATTGTTGAGGTGAAGAAATGAGTTCCTGTTGTGGAACCGGCGAGACGAGATGCCCGAAGCGTTACGGCGAACGGAAACCGCGTAACGGCGCGAGCGGCGAAAAAGCGCCTGTGGTAAAGCGCAACTTGGGACTGATGTACTCGCTTGCGATGGGCGCGTGGTTCACCGTGTTTTTCCTTGCGCCGCTTGTCATCATCGTTGTGTACAGTTTCCTCAAAAAGGGGTTGTACGGCGGGGTCGTATGGCGGTTCTCCCTTGACGCTTACAAGGGGTTGCTGAACCCAACCCTTCTCCTCGTCACCGGGCGTACAATCGCCGCATCCATCGCCGCCACCATCATCACCATTCTGATAGCCTTGCCCTGCGGTTATTTTATGGCGAAAAGCCGGAATCAGACACTGCTGCTCCTGTTGATTATCATCCCCTTCTGGACGAATTTCTTAATACGCGTCTTCGCATGGATGAATATTTTGGGCAACAACGGTTTTTTGAACGAGTTTCTTATGAGAATGGGGCTTATCAACGAGTATATACACTTTCTGTACAACCAGAATGTCGTGATCCTCGTACTGGTGTACATGTACCTGCCCTACGCCATATTGCCCCTTTTCTCCACCATAGACAAATTTGATTTCTCGCTTCTGGAAGCGGCGCGGGATTTGGGCGCGACCAAATTTATGGCTATTATCAGAATTTTGCTTCCAAACATCAAGAGCGGCATTTTTACAGCGGTGCTGTTCACCTTCATCCCCATATTCGGGGCTTACGCGGTGCCTCTCCTTGTAGGCGGCATGAATTCCTACATGCTCGGCAACACCATCGCGGACCAACTCACCAAAAGCCGCAACTGGCCTCTTGCATCCGCAATCTCCATGACGCTTACAATAATCACCACTATCGGCGTGATTGTGATGATGGGATTGCAAAGGCGCGAAACCCGGAACGCATCCAATGCGAAGGGAGGGGCGAAATGAACATCAAAACCATTGTCCATCAAGTCATAACGTCAATCAAGATCGGGCAGCCTCAGACCGAAGCGGCGAAACACGCGCGCAGGGCGATCAGAAAGCCGCTCTTTTCTTTTTCGCAAATGGCGTTCTTTGCGACCATTGTGTTTCTCTTTCTGCCTCTGTTCGTTCTGATCCTGTACTCGTTCAACGCAAGCAAGGGCATGAACTGGAGCGGCTTTTCGTTTGTCTGGTACGAACAGCTTTTTTTCAACTCCCGCGATCTGTGGCGCGCGTTCTGGAACAGCATGTTCATAGCGGCGACTTCCGCGGCGACGGCAATGGTCATAGGCGCATTGGGCGCGATTGGCGTAAACTGGTACCGCTTCAAACTGCGAAACTATGTGCAGACTGTTTCCTTCCTGCCCATGATTCTGCCGGAAATCATCATCGGCGTAAGTTTGTCCATCTTTTTCGCCGGCATCAAGCTGAAACTGGGCTTGCTCACCATCTATATAGCGCATACGACGTTTAACCTGCCCTTTGTCTTCCTGATGGTCATGGCGCGTCTTGATGAATTCGATTTCTCCATCATTGAGGCGGCGCACGATCTCGGCGCGAATGAGTTGCAAACGCTTTTAAAGGTGACGATTCCTATATGTATGCCGGGCATCGTGTCCGGTTTTCTTACCGCCGTTACCATAAGTTTGGAGGATTTCGTCATCACCTACTTTGTCGCGGGTCCCGGCTCCTCTACGTTGCCCTTGTATATCTACTCGGCGATACGATTCGGCGTGTCACCCGTGATAAACGCCTTGTCCGTGGTGATGATTCTCGGAACCGTGGCGCTTACCTATCTGTTGCGTAACTTCCTCAAATACATCGCGGCGAAGTAAGCGCCGTAGGCGCAAACCTTGCGAGCCGCAACGCGATTGAAACACAAGGCGGGATATTCGGCATACGCTCGAATCACCGCCAAATTCCCCCTTCCGAAATGTCTCTTGTATAAAATTCAAATGCGTAGCATTTTCTTTATGCGTTACGCCAAGCCTTATGCCAAACCAGCCCTGAGCGCAGATTTCTCGCCGCAGTCCGCAGTCAATGTTGAAGGGAGTTCGTAATTTGAAATTATTGCGGCCATTGGTTAAATAACTTGCATAAAAAAAGCAAACTGCGTATAACTCGACAATTTTGTTGCCAAGTTATACAAGGGAACATTCCCATGTCATTACTCCGGCGCATTTTGCCAGGCATGGCCGCACTCCCTTAAGCCCTTTATTCTCATCTGGCATCGGACTTTTGTCCGTACCGTCGTCGCCCCGTAGAAGCGCGACAGCCGGAACGCTAACTGCTCTCTTCCCGCGACAGCAGAATCACCGGCTCATGCAAGTCTTGAACGCCATTTGCGCCTATACGGATGCGCCTGAGCGAAAGGTTTCCATCAGGGTAGCTCACCGCGTAGGTTTCACGGGAATTGTCCTCATGGCGAAGTTCCAACGCTTCGAACTCGTTAAGCGTGTAGAAACTGTACCTGCCCTTTTGAACAACGCCGCCTAATGTGAGTTCATACATTCCATCGGTTGAAAAATGGATTCTGCCGATGATGCCGTTGTACACGGCGTTGATATACGCCGGGACTGTCCGAACCGGTGTGGAAGGATCGGCGATGACGGTGGCAGCTTTCCGGTAAGAGCCGTCCCAACCCGTGTCATTGCCTATTTTAAGCCTGACATCTTCAAAAACCTTTACACGTATGCTTTCAAGCGATTCAAGGGCGATGTCTAAAGAACGGCGCAGAGTCTGGACGGAAATATTTTGAGTTGAAATGTACAAGCCGTACCGCGTCGCGCCCGAATTTTGCCATGTGAACACCTGCTGGGTCTCATCCGTGTAAAAAATCACTTCTTTATTATGAGGATCAAAATAGATGTACTGGCGGCTGTCTATGGCGCCGTCCGGACGTACAAAGTACCATAATCCGGTGATGAACGCTTCAAACCCCCTTGCGCCGCCGCTTAAAATTTCTCTGACGCGCCGCTCTTCCACCTGTTTTCCCGGTATGCGGATCATCCCGCTTTGTTCGTATTCGTTCTTTTCGGCGTTATAGGTATAGATAATTTCAACCTGATCCAAAACATTGGGAGATTCCACGTCCCGCCCATAGGCCGCTATGCGGAAATCCTTTCCATTGCTCAAGCCCAACTGATAGGCTTGGGTGCGCTCGACGCGCTGAATGGTGATGGCGCCGTCAATTTGAATTTCAGCGATCTTGTTAAAGGGCGCGGACATTGCCGCCGCCGCATACGCCTCCTGGTTCCACCGGAACGCGGTCAGCGTATGCTCTCCGCCGTTCATGCCGCTTACGATGACGCAGGGAACACGGTCGCCTATCATGTCCAATGTATATAACTCAAGGGTCCCGGTACCGGTGACAAGGGTTTTCGCGTCCCACACCCGTTTATAGACATCTTCCGTTTCATCAAAATCAACGTAGGCGATATAGATGCCTTCGTCACTGTCCGTCAGATACCGGTACGCGAGGATCTGCTCTTCCTGTACATCCGCGTCAAAGTTTTCATTCAGTACGACCGCTAAAATTTCCCAGTCTTCCAAAAAGATTTTCGCGTTTATGCTGTCATTGTACACGATGTCGGCGCCCGCCGCATCATTGTAAATTTCTTCATCAGAGCCAGTCTCACGGCGTTCAATGACACGGGTTTGCCTGATTTCCTTTGGTTTCTCAACTTCCTGCGCCAAGCGCAGGGTGTTTGGGAAAAAGACCAGCGACACGATGACTGCCGCAGCCGCGAAAAAACAAATAATGGTTATCAGCTTTGAAATTTTTATCGACATGGCTGTTTACATCCCGTTTAAATACAAAATAGCCCGCTTAAAAAGTGACTTCTCTTTTTCAGACGCGGGCGACGATTCGTCAAAGGCGCCGTCCGCGCGCAAAGCCGCTTCAGCCTTTGAAAGCGCTTCGGCGGCGGCGCGTTTGTCATAGCCCATCGCGGCCAACGCTTCAATGATGTCGGCGTAAGGAGAGGTTGTTTCCGCCGAAGCCGGCGGCGTCCGCGTCAGTTTGCCTTTCAGGGTTAGAAGCATCTTCTGCGCGGTTTTCTTGCCCAGTCCGGGAACATTCTCAAGCCGCGCCAGATCTTCCGAATCAAGCGCCCGCTCCAATTCCTCCTGGCTTATGCCGCCCATGATCTTAATCGCGCCTTTCGGACCGATTCCCTCGACTTTGAGCAGTTCCAGAAAAGCGGCGCGGCGCGTCTCATCGCAAAATCCATACAGCCTCATGCCGTCTTCTTTGTGGTGCAACCACGTCCACACTCTGGCTGTCTCGCCAACTTCCGGCAACTGCGCGTTGTCCAGCGTGGGAATGATGACGTCCCATTCCACGCCGCCAGTTGCAAGATAGAGCGCGTTGTTTTTTTTCCCAGTGATGGTTCCTTGTATACTGTTGAACATATAGACCTCTATGCGGAAGGACGCCGACTTGCGCTGTCGTCCCAATTCCTGCGCTTAGGACGCCCGCATCCCCAATGCATTGCGAAAAGTATAGCATATTCTTGAGGAACCGGAAAGGGGAAGAAGGAAAGAAAATGAAGTCCGCGCCGTCACGGACACGCGGCCCGCATACAATTCCATCTCGCCGGCGCGCCTCAAAAGCCGTCAGGGAACCTCTAGAAACTCCGGTTGAGAACCGCAGATTCGCGTTTTTAGAGGTTCCCATCACTAAATCGCCGATGAAGGCTTGACAATAATCGGTAATATTGATAGAATTTGTTAAAAAGGTGACCATCTATAACGTATGATAAAATGGAAATCATGTGACATGCCTTTCTTTTACATCAACTATGGCTTTGTTTGAGACCTCATCACGCTTTGTGGATCGCCTCCTAAAAAGGAATAATTAATAGTATGATGACCAAAAATAGAGCGCTGAAGATATTTATTCTTTCCATTGCTGTATTTGTATTTTGCGTTTGTATATG
>JAITIK010000032.1 GCA_031279555.1 Treponema sp.
AATACTGAGGCGTTATGCGATTATGTATGAATTCGTTCACGCCTCTAGCCCGTCACATTTCGCTTATAAACCGAGCCGCCCTAAAGGGCGAGGAATTAACTCCTCAACAGATTAAAGAACGGGAAGGCATGCGGAGTCTCCGGCTTATTTAAGACACCCGGAGCGTAGTTCCGGGTGCAATCGGTGGCAAACCTCGTCTCGTTCAGAGCGGCGATTCTTTCTTTCCGGGCGGCGTTCCGGTAACGCGAACGGTATCCGGCGATGATTTTCTGTTTTTCTCTCATGGATAACCCTATTTTGACCTTCGGTAGTCATTGTTACCGGATAATCCGCCGTGAATTGGGGCGCTTTCTCAATGAGGCAATGCGTTCTCTTGCAAAACAGCCTCGTATATACTATACTTTCTCCATGCCGAATCTATCTGTAAAAGAACGTCTTGCGATAACGCCGCAGGAAATGCCGGTGCAGGAGCCGGTCGCACGCGCTAAAAACATGCAGGAAGTCGCTCTGGGCTACACTGCGAAACAAGCGAAGACCGAAGCCGAGCGTTGCCTTGCGTGTAAAAACGCGCCGTGTGTGCGCGGATGTCCGGTGGGGGTGCAAATACCCCGCTTCATCGCGGAAATCCAGAAAGGCGATTTCAAAGCTGCCGTTAATATTGTAAAAGAAACAAACCTGTTGCCTGCGGTATGCGGACGGGTCTGTCCTCAGGAAAAACAATGTCAGCTTGAATGTACGGTTGGGAAAAGTCTCAAAAGCGTGGAGAAATCCGTCGCAATAGGCCGGCTAGAGCGATTTGTCGCTGATTGGGAGCGGGAGAACAACAGAGGGACGCTTCCGACGAAGGCGGCGCCGACGGGCAAAAGAGTCGCCGTCATTGGATCGGGTCCTGCCGGACTTACCGCAGCGGCGGATATTGCGCGCGCCGGACATGAAGCGACCGTATTCGAGGCGCTTCACAAGCCGGGCGGCGTTATGGTGTACGGCATACCGGAATTCCGGTTGCCCAAGTCGGTGGTGTCGCATGAAATAGACAATCTGGCCATGCAACTCGGCGTGAAGTTTGAAACCAATTTTCTTGCTGGACGCACCGGAACAATACAGTATCTTCTTGAAAAGGAAAAATTTGACGCGGTGTTTATCGGGGTGGGCGCGGGGTTGCCGAAGTTTTTAAATATCGAAGGCGAGAACCTCGTGGGCGTGTTCAGCGCCAATGAGTACCTCACCCGCGCAAACCTGATGAAAGCTTGGGATGAAGGGCGAGCCGCGACGCCAGTGTTCCCATCCCGCATCGCGGCTGTCATAGGCGGCGGCAATGTGGCGATGGACGCCGCCCGTATGGCGCTTCGCCTCGGCGCCGAACAAGTTCACGTCATATACCGGCGTACGCGGGATGAAATGCCGGCGCGCGCCGAAGAAATCGAACACGCCGAGGAAGAAGGCGTTGTCTTCAACTTTCTACGCAATCCCGCTGCAATTCTGGGGGATGATCAGGGGCGTGTTGCGGGCATGAAGTTGCAAAAATTTGAACTCGGCAATCCGGACGCCTCCGGCAGGCGCAGTCCGTTGCCCATCGCCGGCTCTGAATATGTTTTTGAGTGCGATACGGTCATTGTGGCGCTCGGCAATGAGCCGAATCCCTTGCTGACAAGGACAACCGTAGCCCTTGTTGCGGACAACCACGGATGCATCATCGTGGACGAAACCCAGAAAACGTCTCTGGACGCGGTGTATGCGGGCGGCGACATCGTGCTGGGCGCGGCCACCGTGATCCTCGCTATGGGAGACGGCAGGCGGGCGGCTGCGGCTATAAACAGAATGTTGGGGTAGCGCACTCACGAGCGACGCGCCGCTTGTAGGCGGAAATCAAACAAGCAAAATATCGGCGTATCCAGCGCCGCGTTCCTCTGTGGAAAGGCTCTTGAAAAGCACTCTCAAGAGAGTTTTTTATAACTTTTTACGGAACAATTACGCCGGAAATACCGTTTTGAGGATATTTTTTCACTGCCGCCGCTCCGTTCGTCTATATTTTTGCAAGCACTCCGGTTGTCGTGCGCATCTCTTCCCATGAAATTCCGATATGCTTCTTTACGAATAAAAAGAATGTCAATAATCAACAGTAGAAAAGCAAACTTCGCAAGCGCCGCTGTCGAATTACGCTGGGCTTTAAGGGTTCGCGGCGTTGGTCGTAGTACGACGGGTTTCCCACAGTATTTCATATGGCGGATACAGGTTGTTATATGCAATAGCCCCCCCAAGTTATCTTTGAGTAGTAAGGAGAATTTGTTTAAAATAATGGGATGCGGGCTACGCCCGCAGATATGTATAAAATACTGCACAATTTTTTTGTAAAATCATCCACTTGCCCCTTCTGCTTTTCCGTGTTATACTCATTTTATCTTTGGATAAGGAGGCCCTATGAAAAAGAATACCCACATTCAGGCCATACCGGAGAACGTTTTAACATCGGCGCAGACCAAAATTCAGGAAGTTTTGACCTTGCTTGCCCCTTATATGCTGGCGTTGACCCCGGCGGAACGGCAGGGAATGCCCAAAATGGGTGAAAAGACCATCGGCTTTGTGGAAAAAGCCTACGATTTTGCCAAGCAGAACCCCAATTTGGTCCCTCCCTACTTTGAAATGGCGGCTTTCGGCACGGATTTTACCGACGCCCACGGGCTTTGGACGGTTCATAACCTTGTCCAGCAGTTGGAAGAGGGCATAAGCGACACGGAAATGACCGCCGGAAGCGAAGCCTACCAAGTCGCCCTTGTGTTTTACAAGTCCGTCAAAATGGCGGCGGCGCAGGACATACCCGGCGCGAAGGCGGTCTACGAGGAACTGAAAACCCGCTTCCCTGGCGGTAAACGCAAAACCGGAGAGACGGAAACGGAGACTGTAACCGAGACTATCAAAAAGGAAGTCAAAGTAATTTAATGGCTTTTTGGAGTAAAAAACTTCGATTTTAGAGTTGTGGACTTGAAAAACGGAGTTTTCAACCCCGAATTCGGAGTTGCGAACTTCCCCAATCGGTGTTCTGAACTTGGAATTCGGGGTTTGGAACTCGAAAATCGGAGTTGAAAACTCTATAATTGGAGTTAAGGACACCAAAACCAAACTTGGAAACATGGACGGCGGAGATATGAACTTCAAAATCGGAGTTGAGAACAGGGAAACCAAGGTTTTTAACAGCGTTATATTATGGCAAAAAACAAATCACAGGGAAGCGGGACAGGACAAGCGTTGAAAGACTTGCGGGCATTAAGCCTTTTTTCCGGCGCGGGCGGTATGGACTCAGGCGTAAAGAAAGCCGGATTTGAAATTCTCGCCGAAATTGAACTTGACCAATATTGCTGTCAGACCCTCCGCGCCGCGAAGGAACGCGAAAAAAGAAAAACGCTTGTTATCGAAAACGATATACGGGAAATTAACCCGCAAGAACTAATGAAAGAATTCAAAATAAAAAAGAACGAATTGGATTTGCTTTTTGGAGGGCCTCCGTGTCAGCCCTTTTCACTTGCGGGAAAACAAAATTCGCTTAACGATATTCGCGGGCCGCTTCTTTTTGAAATTATCCGTTTTGCCGAAGTGTTTAAGCCGAAAGTAATTTTTCTTGAACAGGTAAAAGGGCTGTTGCCGGCGAAAGGCAAGAACGGAAAAAAGGGGGAAGTGTTTCAAACGTTTCTTTCTGAATTGGAACGTTTACACTATACTCCCAAATGGCAGGTTTGTTGCGCCGCCGATTACGGCGTTCCACAACTGCGCGAGCGTGTTTTGGTTGTGGCGACTTATGGCAAAAACGGTTTTAATTTTCCTGAACGCACACACGCGCCAAAAGAATCAACAAATGATTTATTTACGCTTAAACCGTATGTTACCGTAGGAGAAGCGTTAAACGGTTTGGGAAAACCCGCGCCAAAAACGCCCGGCACGACTTTTTTTGATGTTCCCGACAGCCATGTTGACGTTACGCCGCCCCGCGACAGGGAAAGAATAGCCAATGTGCCGGAAGGCTTTTATCTCGCGTCCCAAACGCAATTAGACAAAAGTATTCTTTGTAATTTAAGCCCCAAGGACACGACAAAATATTTACGCCTTCACCGCGAAAGGCCGTCTAATACATTACGTTGCGGTGAAATATTTTATCATCCAATAGAAGACAGGTATTTAACGCCGCGTGAATATATGCGCTTGCACGGCTACGATGATGATTATCTTTTGCTCGGCCCTATTCGTTCACGGACAGGAACGGTAAAAAATCTTGACCAGCACAGGCAGGTTGCCAATTCAGTGCCGCCGCCGCTCGCGTATGCTGTCGCGGAACAAATAAGGAGTTTTCTGAATGAGCAAAATCTTTGAGCTTTATGGATACCGGCTTGACTGCTGGAATGAGGCGGCGGAAAATAATTTGAAGCGGGTATGGTGTCCCTTTATGAGCGGTGAATGTGACGGCGGGGGAAACAGGTATTTATCCGCTATCAATGTAAAAACAAACGCGAAACTTCGGCGCCAAAATTAAAGGTAAAGATATTATTCAAGCTGGCGTTTGTTCACTGCAAATTCACGAAAATGAACAACCCTGGATTGTGTGTCCCAGACGGCTTTTATCACTGAAAAACGGCAACCTTTCAGAATATCAATCGTGCGTAAGGAAAAAACTGTCGGAGTATTCAGAACTTGACAAGGCAAAAACTTATAAGGCGTGGTCTGAGGTAAAAATAAAGACGGAGGTTTCAACAGATGACGATGAAATGAAAACTTTTGACTATACTTTTGATTATGTCATTTCCGCAACGGAGCGGAAAAACATCACGGATATAGCATCGTTGCTTTCATTGTCGCCGGAAATTCTGAAAAAGACCGCCGAAAAAAACGGCTATACTGTAGCGTACCGCAGTGGTGAATACTGGATAGACGATTTTCCATCTGACCCGCTCATCATCATTGAAGTTATGGCCAGCAGCACTTCCGGCGGTGATAAAAAAAAGCGGACGCAAATCGCTATGGCGTGTGAAGACGCGATACTCAACGGCATGAAACATAACGCGCCGGGCATTAACTACCGCCAAGTGTGGGCGCGTATGGTAAGCCAGCTTATTGTAAAATCACAGGTCGCTTTAGCTTGGGACGGCAGGACAATTTGGCTTGTGCAGGACGTTTTGGCAGACTATATTTCAAAATCTACCGCGCTTGTTTTGCCGGAATTCTTGGCTGAAAAACTGGACGAGGTAAATATACTTTCCGTAAGTTATGGAGACGCAATCAAAAATAAAACAGCGGAACTTATCGAATTAAAAGATACGCAATTATTTTCAGGCTCTATTGCGGCAGGCAACGCGGGAGATAAAACCAAAGGTTTTATTGACATTGTTAAGGTTGGCGCTCCACCGCCGAAAACGCAAATATGGAAATCATTGTTGAATAAAAAACCATTGGGAAACTGGAAAATATAAAAAGAAATTTATCTCACGCCCCCCGCCGTCCTTGGCGGGGGGCGGTTGTAACGGGGGCAAAAAAACTTTGAACTTATTGTAAAAAATTTATTGAAAATCGTAATTAGAAAGTCAGTGGTGGGGGGCTACTGCGCATAAGGGTCTGTATGCGCATAAAACCTTATAAATGCTTATATTATAGTGATTTGAGCGTATTATTATTCATGCTTGTCTACAAATAGCCAACAAAACCTCCTGGTTTGGCCTTCTTTCTCTTCGGCTTTCCTTTTGTTTTCTTAATAGAACAACGGCTTTATTCAAGGAAATCAGGGGCGGACGTTAAACGGGAATCGCTTTGAAAACACGAAGCGTCTT
>JAITIK010000092.1 GCA_031279555.1 Treponema sp.
TTGAGCGAGTGGAGGGGGCGGGGGGCGACGCCGTCGACAGCGGTTTGCACGCTAGTTTCGTTCCGGCTGATGGTTTCTCCTCATACGTTCCAACAGCTTCCCTTTGCCGGCGCCGATTCCAAACGGCAAAGAGTTCCCGCCCTGTTCCGTCCGCCACTCCCTGTCCTTATGTATACTCATATGAACTTTTGTCCGCCTCTTGGACGCCCTTGGAGGCGTGAATGCGGCTCCGGCCTCGCCCCACCCGCGCCTCACGCCCGCAAACTCGCGCCGCTTCCCTCTATAAGCCGTTTTCTTATCTCTTCTATGCCGCGCGCCGTTCTTCACGCCAGACCGCTCTGACGTTGTTCTAACTATAAGCGCGGCCGCCTATATCAAAAGAGACGCTGTTGATCCGCTCTTTGCTTATGTTCATGATTATTCTTGGCTATGATGAATTTACAATTCGGAAAGCGGTTCGCTTTTATCAAGAATTCGCGGCTTTTTCAAAATGCGTTCGCTGGACGGCGAATTTTGAAAAAGCCTCATCATACCTTTTATCCGCCCGCCGACTATTATCTGGACACATGTGCGCGTCAACAACACGCGAACGTTCGCCTTTTTGTCGGGAGGCTTTCCAAAAATACGCCCAAGGCGGCGCCATCCAGAACAACAGGTTCAGGAAATGTCCCTTTAATACTTCTTCGCCGCGTATTCGACCCAGCCGCCCGCCTCAACCAGGGCTTTTTCAAAGCCTTGCAGGGTGAAGGAAACGGTTTTCCGTTTCGCCGCAGTGGTAAAAGTGAGAGTCGCCGTTTCAACATCGACCGTCACCGTTGTTTTTTCTTTGGAGAATTCGCGGAACAATTCGTCCAGCGTCGCCGCAGGCAGTTCCGCTGCTATCATGCCGCAGTTGTACATGTTTTGCCTGAAGATGCGGGCGAAACTCCCGGCGATTACAATATTGACGCCATTGACCTCAAACGCCCACGGCGCATGTTCGCGGGAACTTCCGCACCCAAAATTCGCGCGCGTAACAACAGCCCCAATGTCCTTGATCGCTGAAGGATCAAAACCATCAAGCGCCAAGTCTTCCAGCAGGTAGGGTTTGAGCGCTTCTTTTGAGTTCTCGGTTAAATGCCGCGCCGGGATGATTTCATCAGTATTGATATCGCTTCTGTCCAAAAAGAGAACCTTTCCGTTAAATGTTTTCATATATCCTCCGTTTTAAGCGAGAACCGCTGGCTCAGCCGCCGATTGCGCCCGCAAGCGCCGCAGCCGCGGCTGACGCGGGACTCATCAGGTGAATCATGCCCCCTTTGCCCATGCGCCCGAAAAAGTTGCGGTTTGTGGTGGAGGCGCACACTTCACCGTCCGCAAGCACGCCGTTGGACATGCCGAGACAGGCGCCGCAGGTGGGGTTTGTCACACAGAAGCCCGCCGACATAAACGTCTCAATAAACCCTTCTTTAAGCGCCTGCTCATAGACAGCGGGCGTCGCGGGCGACACGATGGCTCGCACTGAATCGGCTATTTTTCCGCCTTTGACTATGGCGGCGGCTGCCCGCAGGTCTTCGATGCGTCCGTTGGTGCAGGACCCGATGTACACCTGATCGATCTTGACGCCAGCCAACTCCCGAATGGGTTTCACCTCATCGGGCTTATAGCCGACCGTAGCGCACGGCTCAAGCGCGGAGCAGTCAAGGTCAATGACGCCCGCGTACACGGCGCCCTCATCGCTGCGCCATTGCGCAAAATCCGCGGCGGCCTCTTCTTTCGTAGAGTAGGCGCGCTCTCCATCGGGGCCGATGAATTTCCACAAATATTCCGCCGTCGTCGCATCCGGCGGGCAAACGCCGCAGGTCGCGCCCGCTTCAACCGCCATATTGCAGATGGTCATGCGCCCTTCCATGCTTAATTCGTCAACCACGCGCCCGCGAAATTCAATGACCTTGCCCGTCGCTCCGGCGACGCCGAGTTTTGCAATGACGCTCAATATTACATCTTTGGCGAAAACGCCGCTTTTCAGCGTTCCATTCAAATTTATGCGCAGGGTTTCGGGCTGTTTAAACGCCGCCACACCTTTGAGGATGCCCACTTCAAGGTCTGTGGTTCCCACTCCGGCGGCAAATGCGCCGAACGCGCCGTGAGTACACGTGTGGCTGTCACCCATGATGATAGTATGTCCCGGTCGTACGAAGCCTTTTTCCGGGAACAGCGCGTGACACACGCCGTTTCTTCCAATATCAAAAAAGTCTTGTATATGATGACGCCTCGCCCAATCCCGCAATATCTTGCCTTGTTCGGCTGTCTTCGCGTCCTTTGCGGGCGTTACGTGGTCAATGACCGCCTTTATTTTTGCGGGATCAAAAACCGCGTCCATATTGCGGGAGACGAGATCGCTTATGGCAATCGGCGTTGTGATCTCGTGGCAGAAAACCCTGTCCAGTTTCAACACCCATTCGCCAAAGGGTCTGTCAACAACGTGAGCCGCGAAAATTTTTTCAACAAGCGTTTTTCCCATCCTATGCTCCTCGGCGCCGCAACATCGCCGCCTTTCGGCATGACGTCTCCTGCAACGCGCCTTCACCATACCATAGTTTGCCGCTTTACGCAATAGATGCGCGCGCAGAGCATCGTACAGGCGCCGCAAGTGTTTGCGGTCTTGACATTACCAGCAAAATGGATTAGCTTTGTCTTACTGGGACGGATATATAATGGAAACCAAAGGAACAACGCCCTCAATCGCGGGCATTGAAACGGCTAATTTCATCAGTGAATTTATCAAAGAAGACCTTGCGAGCGGGCGGTTTAAAGAAGTCCGCACCCGCTTTCCCCCGGAGCCGAACGGCTGGCTTCATATCGGGCATTGCAAGGCGTTTTATATTGATTTTACTATGGCGGAGCGATTTGGTGGTGCGTGCAACCTCCGTTTTGATGACACGAATCCGGAGAAAGAGGATGTTTCCTATGTGGAAGCCATTAAACGCGATATTGCGTGGATGGGGTACGACTGGGAAGACCGCGAATTTTACGCATCGGACTATTATGAGTATCTCTACGAACTGGCGGTGAAAATCATCAAGAAAGGCCACGCCTATGTTGACGATCTTTCCGGGGAAGAGACCAGCCTTTACCGGGGGACAAACGTCGCGGATAAAAACAATATCACCGAAACGCCGCCCGGCAAAGACAGCCCGTATCGCGGACGTTCTATTGAAGAAAATCTCGATCTTTTCGCCCGTATGCGCGCCGGAGAATTTCCTGACGGCTCCAAAACCCTGCGCGCCAAGATCGACATGGCGCATCCGAACCTTCTCATGCGCGATCCCGTGATGTACCGCATCCGGCGCATGTATCACTATCGCACCAAAAACGACTGGCGCATCTATCCGATGTACGACTTCGCTCATCCGCTGTCCGACGCGAAAGAGGGCGTCACTCATTCGCTTTGTTCCCTTGAATACGAAATTCACCGTCCGCTCTACGATTGGTTTATTCGAGAAGCGGAGGTTTTCCCCTCGCGGCAGATCGAGTTTGCGCGGCTTAACCTGACTTACACGGTCATGTCAAAACGGTGGCTCCTGAAACTCGTGCAGGAGAAGTATGTATCGGGCTGGGACGATCCCCGTATGCCGACCATCGCCGGACTCCGCCGCCGGGGATACACGCCGGAAGCCATCCGCAGCTTTGTGTCGCAAATCGGCATCGCAAAGATGGATAGCACTGTTGACATCGCCTTCCTTGAATACTGCCTGCGCCAGGACTTGAACAAAAGGGCGCGGCGGGTGATGGCTGTGTTAAAACCGCTCAAACTCATTGTCGAAAATTGGGAGGATGGGAAATTCGAGGAGCTTGAAGCGATCAACAACCCGGAGGACGCCGCCGCCGGCGCTCGCGGCATATATTTTGGGAAAGAATTGTGGATCGAGCGGGACGATTTTCAGGAAATCCCGCCGCCCAAGTATTTCAGGCTGTATCCGGGCAACTCCGTGCGCCTGCGCTATGGGTACATTGTCACCTGTACTGGCTGCGACAAGGATGTTTCCGGCGCTGTGTCAGCCGTGCGGTGCGTCTACGATCCCGCGACCAGGGGCGGCAACGCCCTTGACAACCGCAAAGTCAAAAGCACCATTCACTGGCTGTCAGCAAAACATGCGATTCCCATAACGGCGCGCGTCTACGACAATCTTTTCGGCGTTGAAAAGCCCATGGAGGCAGCGGAAGGCAAAACCTTTCTCGACAACCTCAATCCCAATTCCCTTGAGGTGATTCCCCTCGCGTATGCGGAGCCCTTCCTTGCGGACGCGAAGCCGGAAGACCGCTATCAGTTTGAACGGCTTGGCTACTTTGCGCGCGATCCTGACACGTTTGAGGGCAGGCCCGTGTTCAACAGAACGGTCGGTTTAAAGGATACGTGGAAAAAGATTGAGCGAAAATTATAGGGCGGGCGGCTGCCGGAAAAGTCCATAGCTCAATATTTTCATTACATCGTCAATCAGGCTGTTTAGCTGTTGTTCGCTGATTTTTTTGTGGGTAAATATTGTCCTGAGGCATACAAAGTTAGCAATCCCCATGAGCGTCCAAGCGACGGTAGAGAGATCAACATCCACAAGTTCCACATCAAATTTTTTAAGGGCGTGTATATAACTTTCCGCGAAGTTTGAATAATAAGACTCGAAGAGGCTGGGGTTGATATGGGCTGACCCCCATATTAAAGATTTGCCGCTCCAAAAGCGACAGCTCATAGCGCAACGCGGGGCGAACGATCTGTCAAGTGAAATCATCCCGTTAGGAAAACCCTAGCAGCCTGTCGCATTTGTAGGTTTTTGCGCCATTTTGTACCGCAAAAAACCACGATTATTGGGTGTCTGCGAACCTTTGGTTCGATGGCGGTTTGCAAGGCAAAAAATCGCCTTTAAGTCGATCTTGGAGATTTTATGCGCGAAGCGCGGCAAACTGCTAGCGGGTTGCCGTGAGTTAAACGCGCCAGGCGCCGAATGCATACGAACCTGGTATAATACGCCTCAAGGCGCATGAACGCTGACAGCGGCGCGTTATCGAGGGAGAAACCTGCCGCATTATGAAGGATATGCTTAAAAAAAATGTGCGGGCGGTTATTTGCGGCGACAGTTTTGCCGCTGGGCATTATAAACCGCTTTTCCCCTTTTCATTTTATATAGATATGTTATAATGTCACCATGAGCATACTATTCTATTCCCTCGGCGCGGCTGAGGAAGTGACTGGCTCCAAACATGTGTTGGAGATTGACGGAAAGCCTTTTCTTGTAGACTGCGGCGCGTTTCAGGGATCGCGGATGGAAGCCGACCGGAAAAACCGCGATCTTGGCGTCGACGCGGACCGTATTGAGGCGGTGGTGTTAACGCACGGACATCTCGACCACTGCGGGCTTCTGCCCTCGCTTGCCAAAAAAGGATATAGAGGGAACATATACGCGACGTCCGCGACACGGGATATAGCCAGCCTTATTATGATGGACAGCGCGAATATTCAGGCGCATGACGCGGTGTTCCTGCGCAAACAGGCGCATAAAAAGGGCGAGAAATTCGATTGGCAACCGATATTTGACGAGCGGGACGCGATTCAGGCGACGAGCCAGATCCTGGGCGTGTCCTACAACCGCCCGTTGAACATCAGCGCGGACGTACAGTTGGAATTGTTTGACGCGGGACATATTTTAGGGTCGGCGATGGCTCTGTTTACGGCGCGGCAGAACGGTAAAACGGTGAAAATCCTCTGTTCAGGCGACTTGGGGCGTCCCGGCAAGCCCATCATCCGCGATCCGGAAACCGCAATCCCCGCGCCCGATTACATCGCTCTTGAAAGCACCTACGGCAACAGGCGGCACGACGCCACAGACGACGCCATGCAAAAGCTGGCGGATGTATGCAAGCGCGCCGTAAAAAACAAGGGTTGCATCCTTATTCCTTCGTTTGCCATTGAGCGTACGCAGGAATTGATCTACTATTTCCATATACTGGTGGATGAAGGGGTCATCCCCGAAATTCCTACTTTTGTAGACTCGCCAATGGCCACCAACGCGACAACGATATTTCAGGTTCATCCCGAATGCTATGATGAAACCATACGCGAAGCCTTCATCAAACATCACAAAAACCCTTTCGGCTTCAATGCCCTGCACTTTACCACCAGCGTTGACGAATCCAAAGCCTTGAACAACCATCCCGGCCCGCTTATCATCATAAGCGCGGACGGCATGTGCGAAGCGGGGCGCATTCAGCACCACCTCATCAACCGCATTGGCAATCCTGACACTACTATTCTGACGGTCGGCTACATGGCGGAAAACACGCTTGGCAGGCGCATCCGCAACCGCGAGAAAGAAGTGAAAATCCACGGACAGTGGTTTTCGCGGCGCGCTGAGGTTGAAGAAATCAACGCGTTCAGCGCCCACGCGGATTATGAGGAGGCGTTGCGGTGGCTCAAAAGCTTTGACACATCCCGCGTGAAGAAAATATTCCTTGTCCACGGCGAACCCAAGCCTCAAGCGGCGTTCAAGCGGTACCTCGCTGACAACGGATTCCCGCAAGCGGAAATTGTGAAATATGGGCGGACGTATGATATGAGCGAGGGCGGGGCGTCCGGCGAATGTACCTGCGGAGGCTCCGTATGAAAATTTCAACGCGGGGGCGCTACGGCGTCAGGCTCCTCATTGACCTCGCCGAACATATGGACGAACCGCATGTTTCTTTGGCGAGCATTGCCAAGCGGCAGGGTATCAGCGTCCGGTATCTTGAGCAGGTCGCGGTTATACTCAGACGGACGCTTTTCATCCGTTCTGTAAAAGGGGCGTCCGGCGGCTATACGCTTGCCCGCCGTCCGGAAGACATCATCATAGGCGACGCGTTGAGGGAGCTTGAAGGCGATATGCTGGTGGTTGATCCGCCGCTTCCCAACGTACAAGAGACCAAATTGCAAAAAGTTATCAGGCGAACGGTGTTTGACCGGCTTAACGAACGCATCGCTTCGGTAATTGACCGGGAAACGCTCGCCTCGCTGATAGGAACCGTTGATCCAGACGAATCGTATATGTATTTTATATAGCGTTTTGGCGGCGATCTACAAAGTATGATAAAAAAGCGACGGCAATAGGGGCGCAAATATCTGCTATGAAATAACGCTTTACTCATAGCAATCAACGCTCATTGCCAGAATCCTGCCACAGACCCGAAACGGGAAAAAGAGCAAGCGCAAACAGCGGGCTGACAGTCCGCCGGACTATCAGCCCGCAAATGCCGCTGTAAAGACGGCGGATGTCGGTTTATTCGTAGTGGGGTCTAATAGCCCGCCCTTTAGGGCGGTAAAAACAAATAAAAACAATGATAGAATGTGGAAATGAGCGAATATATACGTAAATCCCACAATGCATCGGTATTGTCATGTCACATCGTATGTCCAGCGAAATACAGGCGTATAGCCATTGGCGAAGAGCTAGACAAAACGCTGGAAGAAGCGCGCGAGGAAATCGGCGGGAGGCATGGGATGCGGTTTTTGGAGATGGGGGCGGAAGGGGATCGCGCGCGTTTTCCGGCGCAATCAGTTCCCGCATATAGTCCGACAAAGATGGCGGCGGCGATAAAAAGCGCAATTGCAAGAGAAACGCTTGCGAGGCATCCGGAAGCGAAGGGAGCGCTATGGGGAGGGGAATTGTGGGCGGATGGACATTTCACAAGCAGCGCGGCAAGCGGACATGGAAGCGAGCGCGTGATAACAAGCCATGTCGAATCACAGGGGACGGCGGGACATTGCAAACGACCGCGCGGGATAACGATTCGCAGCCACCTTTGTTTGACTGATTTTCAAACAAAGAGCTTCAATACCCTGCGGCAAGGTGGGATTTTTTATTGCCGTCTTCATCGGCGACCTGAAATCGCATTCCGCCCCTTCGGATTGTCGTTTTGGCCTATTCCGGTCGAGATCGGGCGTTCGGCGAGCATCATCACCATAGCCGCGCTCAAAGGCGCCGGCGGCATCCGTTATCCGGCGTTGCGGCGCGCCATCTTCATGTGGCGCGTACAAGCGTTGGCAGACCAAATGGCTCATGTGATGGAGCCGCCTGCGTTTATTCCACCGCAACTTCCCTATATTCCGAGGATAGAAGCCCGGTACCGCAGAACCATCTGACTTGTTCCTGCACAATGTCCGCCTGAAAGTAATACACACCGGGTCGACTGGGAATCTCCACCGGCATAACCGCATGGAAACAACCTTCTTGCATGGCAAATGGATGGAAGCGGGGATAATCCCATTGATAGACGGTTTTATCATGATTATACCAGTGGTATGACAGAAACACCTTATCGTCTTGGGCAAGAAGCGCGGCGGTTTCTCCTGTCGCGCGCACGGCTATTTCCGCGCAGTAGCGCAGATCTTTTCGTATTTTTTGCGGAATAACGGCAACGCAACGATTTTCAGGAAGCGTCGGGGGGGGGGGGGGCATGCCATACATGTATATATCTCGTCTTCGTAAAGATAAAAAGAGGTGCAGCCGTTATTCGGCAGCAGTTCGTTATAATGGGCTGTTTTCTTTTCCCGCATTTCTCTGGGTGTAAGCAAATCCCAATGTTCAAGGCGTATTTCGTCCAAATGCTCATTGCGCCCCAAAACGCGCAACGCCTCGTGGATACGCCCCGGCAATGCAAGAATACCCGGAATATTACGGAACAACCGTAGTTGATAATCCGGAAACCACTGCCCCGAACAAATGTAATGGGTCTTGTCAACAAACCATTTCCGGGGAATCCACCAAGCGTTAATCAACCGCTTTGACATGTAACGCTCCAGGAGTTCTCTGGTGCAGTTGGCGCTTAACGTTTCATCGTCGTCTATTCTGAATATCCAGTCTTTGGTACAGTAGTAAAAAATATCCGCCGAATACGCTTCAAAGCAACCTTTGCCCGGCATCGGTATCACGATATCCGCATAGTCAGCGAGCTGGTTTCGTATAGTTTCATCATTGTTGTCAAGAATGAGTACTATTTCATCTTTCAGCGGCGCCAGACTTTTAAGCAACGATATGAGTTGTTCTATATTGTGCGCGCGGGATATGATGGCAAAAGAAACTGTGGTCTGAATGACCGGCAACAGCTTGTCATCAAACTCGACTGGCGGCTCGTCTTCATGTGGATTCATAGGCATATCTTCTAAATACTCCTTCCTGTAACGCACACTTTTCAATTTGAGTATATATTATTGTTTCTTTGTCTGCAAGATGATTATTGACAAGAAACCAATCGTTTAGGGGGAACGCTTTGTGGGTAACGCGAGCTTCGCCGCCTCACGCGCCGCGCTCTTCCGCGCGCCATTCGGCGAGAAAACGCTCATACGCGGCGATGGTCGCCGCCATTATAATGTCCTGTACTTCTCCCCGTCCAATCCAATTGTCGCCGTCCAATTTGTAGAGGCTTTCCAACAGGGACTCGATCTCTTCAATAGCGCAAGCGGTTAAAGCGCGGCGGCGTTCAAGCCCCCGCGCTTCCTGTTCAAAGGTTTCGTTGTATTTTAATTCACGCCAATCCACGTACGCTCCCTTGACTAATGCCGCTGGCTACCGCAACAAGAGGCGCGGGTTTACCGTAACGCCGTTTTTGTACACGGTGAAGTGCAGATGAGGGCCAGTGCTACGTCCGGTGCTGCCTACTCTGCCGATCAGTTCGCCCGCGTTGACGTAAAGGCCCGCCTTGGTGATGATGACGCTCAGGTGCGCATACAGGGTGCGGTAGCCGCCCGAATGACTTATCACCACATGGTAGCCGTAGGAATCGCTCCAGCCCGCAAAGGTAACGCGCCCCGCCATAGCCGCCCCCACCGGCGTGCCTGTACGGGCGCTTATGTCCAGACCGTTGTGGAATTCGCGGGACGCGCCGCCGAACGGATCGTAGCGGTAGCCGTAGGAGTCGGTGATGTAGCCGCGGGCTGGCCAGAGGAAAATATCTCCGTTGATTTCCTGCAAGTCAAGATTGCTCATCTTTACGTTGGGAATAAAGACATTTTTGGTTTCTGTTCCGAATCTTTCATGTATATCCATAAACAATTCATTTGCGCTTTGTATGGAAGCGGCGAAGGCTGGCAATTCCTCTTTTAAAGAAGGAATCCCTTGGTATTTTTTGTCTTTGGAAAGAGTCTGTATAAATTCGTTCAATGTCGGCAATTTTTTTTCCACTTTTAATCTTTCAACTTTTACAAGTACGCCATCTTGGTTTGGGATTTTGAGAATCTGCCCTATTTGCAACGTTCTGGAGTTTGTTATATTGTTCACCGATACGAGGGTTCCCTGGTCAAGGGCGAATCGCCGCGCGATTTCACCAATCGTATCGCCTTTCTGAATCGTATACGAGGTGTACAGCAACATTTTAGGCTTGGAGAAATCTTCCGGCTCAATTTCGGCTGTAGTCCCCGCATCCGTACCGCTCTCCGTGTCACTGTCCGCGATAAGCCCCATGCCGCCGCGGGCTTCCATAGCGGCTGAAGCTTCTAATTGTGGTTCAGGCTTGGCGGCGTCAACTTTTACAGGAAGAATTAATACAATGGTGCATACTATGAGCGAACAGAGTGATCCCAGTCTTAAACAAGTGTTAAATCTTGCCATCAAGCCACAACATCTCCTTTAGTATTTTATCTATTTAAGATAGTATGCACAATGTGTAGAATTAAATCAAGTGAATTTTCTCTTTGATCGTTATTTTTTTCCTTCGCTTGTTCTTTTCTCTGTAAATGCTGTATCATATAAACAAGCTTCACAAAACAAGATATACAGGTATGCATAAAAGATATGAGAATAACTGATCTGCTCGCCATTATCGGCATCCTCGTTTTCTGGTACGGCGTTGTACCGGTGGTTGGAGTATGCATACGCCGCTATCACAGGACAGTCTTCCGGCAACGGTTCAAGGAAGTTCTGCGCAAACCGCTTGTCGACTATGAAACGTGGCGGCTGCTTGAACGTGGCGGTGGTCAAGACGCGCTGTACCGGTTTTCTGGAAAGATTGAAGCCATATCCGAAAATATGCTGTGGGTCAAAAACGATTTCCTGCTGATTCCTGTTGAACTGCGGAACGCGCAGGGTTTTTTCATCAACGACAACAGTCTGCAACGCATCGTATGGCACAGGTACGCCGATTTTTCCGAAGAGACGAAAATTTTTGTCGCCGGGGAGCTTGTTCAGCGGGAGGGGCGGCGAATTTTCGCTTCAACCAAGAAAACCCCGCTTATCGCTGTTTTGTACGACATGGAAGAGGAAGACCTTGTTCCACGGATCATAGGCGCAAGCAGAAACAAGAACGACTACTGGAATGCCATTACGCCCTATTCCATCCTTATCGGGGTGTTTTCCCTTATTGTTACGGCTGTTTCCTTTCTGCGCCATCCCGCGTTCTGGCTCACGGTGATAACCGCCTTTATCGCGGTGTTCATACCGCTGTTCCCTTTTTTTCCGCCCGGCATTTTGTTCACCGCGCTCAGCCGGTTTTTACGGAAACAATCCGAAGCCGCGAGCATACGCGCCGACATGCTGGCGATACGGGAACCGCAGGAGCGGAGTCAGGCGCGTTATTACTCCTTGAAAGCCGTGATTTGCGAGGCAAGCTCGCTTGTCTGCGTCATCATGGGCATTGGGGCGAACGTTTTTTTTGTAGGGGCGATCGTGTCGATTTTCATTCGCGGCGAAGGCTGACGTCCGAGGGGGCAAGGGCAATCTATTCTATCTCAAGACAGTACCGCGTCGCAACCGGCTTAAACGATGAGCGGTAGAGAAAGCGGGAAAACCCTTCAAACTCAACAGGCAACTCTAAGTATACTTTTGACACGTGTTCCTGTCCGAGTGTTTGTATGAGACGAGAACAGAGTTCCGAGCCGATGCCCAACCCTCTGTATTCGGGGCAGACTTCAAGATTGCATATAGAGAGAGCGGTTTCCTGCCGTTTGACGGCGATGAAGCCCACAAAGTCGTGAGAGGCGGTCTCGACTACCAATACGGGATCGCCCACATCATGCGGCTTCCCGGCGCGGCATGTATTGTGCAGAGTGTTCACCGCCTCAGCGTCTTTCGCCTCATACGCGCGGAAAATGAAATCCTCTGGAAACAGGTCTTCGGTTTCATCTGGTTCTTCGCCGATTTTTTCCATGTTCCGCTGTTCCCGAAGCGCGTTGTACCATGCGAAAATTGTACGCCGCATTTTTCTTCGTTTGAAGGAGAACCAGTGGTTTTCCGCATCGGGAAATTTGCTCAAAGTCGCTTTGAACGCGCGGAATACGCCTCTGCCCTGCTCAAGGCTCGTCTGCAAGGCATCCCTCACCAGGGGGTTGCGAAAGCCGGCCGCAAAACATTCCATCAAGTGGAACCCGTCGGATGAATGCCATTCAGGAATGGAGACGTACCGGCCGCCGTCGGAATAATCTTTGCCCGCGACATCGTTCTTGTCCACTATAGACGAATTTTCAGTATCCAACACGAACCGGACGTTTTGATTTTCCATGCAAAAGAGAATGTCTTCGATCAATGCCGGCGTCAATTCAAAATACAACGGCGCCTCCTCAAAAGCGCCTCATGGGAAACGGCAGTACGCTGTCTATACTGGAACGTCCGGTGACGCTCATAATAAGCCTGTCAACGCCCATCGCAACGCCTGAACAGCGGGGATACTCTTTTTGACGCATGGAGAAGACCTTCCAATAGTCCATGTCAACGGCGTGCGGCGTGAGCGCGCGCTCCGCCTTGACCGCGGCTTCCGCTTCAAAAAAAGCGCGAACCTTTTCCGGCGCGGTTTCCTCGGAATAACAGTTCGCAAGTTCAATGCCGCGCACGTACAGTTCCCAGCGTTCCGCAGTCAGCCCGTCCGCGCTCTTTTTCGCCAAACACGGTATAAACGCCGGGTAATCCATAAGCGCGACCGGTTTGTCGCGGGGAAGATTCGGCTCAACCGTATGAACGAAGATCAGATCGTATAAGGCGGCTGTTCCTATGTTTGCAGGCGGATCCAGCCCAAGAGAACGCGCTTCCATTTCCAGACCGCCCCTTTCAACGGCTGAAAAAAGGCTGAAACCGGCGAATTCCCTGAACGCATCTTCAACGGTGAGGCGAAGGAAAGGCGGGCTAAGGCTTTTTCGTACGGTTGAGGGCAAGATCGCGGCGAAAAGCGCTTCGGTTATGTCAAGAGAGTCCTCATAATTCGCGTCCATCGTATAGTATTCCAGCATGGTGAATTCCGGGCTGTGCAGACGCCCAACGGATTCGCCGTTGCGGAAACATTTCCCGATTTGATACATGTCAACGCGGTGATCGGCGATGAGTCGCTTCATCCAAATTTCAGGCGAAGGCGTCAGAAAATAAGTCCGTTTTTTTCGTGTTTCCGTCTCTACGGGCGGCGTGTATGTTGTCTCAAACACTTCGAGGCACGATTCCGGTATAAGATTGGGCGCAAGAACCGGCGTGTCCGTCTCCACATAGTTTTGTTCATCAAAAAATCGGCGGACGGTTTTAATGATGCGCGAGCGTTCCTGTAATAATTCTAAATCCACAGTGGTTCCTTGGGGTATAGACAATGGCTGTCTACGGGCGGTAAAAAGCGTAGGTACAGTATCTTCTATTTATGCTGTCTTGTCAAGCGTTTCCGGCTTCCATCCAGCAATTCTCAGTTTGCCACTCATGTCGTTCATGGTTTTTAACTGAGAATTGCTGACTCCCGCCGGTTTGCGCCTTCTCCTCTTATCGTCAAACGCATTAGGCGCTGTCAGCAAAGGAGAATCTTAAGAAGCGCGATAACTATAAACTCTTCAAAGTTTATGTCCGGTTGTTCCATGCCAGGCGGAACGGGTTCTATTGAAAGATGAACAATCGGAGTTCAAAGGGACGATTGTTCTGTCCCGCATGGAACGATTGGAGTAAAAAGTCCCGATTGTTCCATGCCAGGCGGAACGGGTTCTATTGAAAGATGAACAATCGGGGTTCAGAGGGACGATTGTTCTGTCCCGCATAGAACGATTGGAGTAAAAAGCCCCGATTTCTCATAGCGGGCAACCAGACGGCGGTTCTCTTTCAGCTTCCCAAACATCCTCCCTATCAGCCTCCGTTTCTTATACATCTCTTGGCCGTAGGGCTGTCTCTTCTTTCCTGTCCTTCCTTCCCGGCATTACCGCCTTGTTGTTGTCCTCCCGCCAACGCCCGTTGAACTCGCCGCCGCCATACACCCGCCCCCAATCGCCGCGCGCCCAGTGACATCTTCGCTCAAGGCCGCCGCGACCTTCACAAGATCACCCGCTGGCAGCCGCATTCAGGCGGCGTATCCCGACAGGGACAGCCCGCCCTCAGAATATACAGGATTCCGCTAAGGACCCGCCCGGAAATAACATGACTTTTTGGTCATGTTATTTCATTATTGCGTAAGCGATGAGAATAAAATGCAGGCGTTTTATTTTTGCGCGGCTCCTAAACGCCTGGCAATGGGCCGCTTTGGGCGCGCGCCCTTTCCCCATGCAATCCTCTTCAATGATCGGCGGAACCCTTCCGCTAAACGCTTCCCCGATTAGCGGATACATGCGTTTGTCTCTTCCCATACGCCCTTCCCTCCGCCTGTATCTCCACCAGTCCGGCATTCCAATGGCAGCAAGAGAATCGAGAAAGGTTACGCTTGTCGTTTCGGAGTTCGAGAGGCTTTAGCCCCGAAGCGCAAGCAGTCCGCAGCAGCTTTGCCGCCGAGTTATGCGCCGTACGCCATTATTTTTAAATTTATGGTCTAACACCTCGCCGCTCTGCGGCGGTCAAAGCGGTAGAAAAAAAAGGGAAGAATTATAATATGAAATAACCATGAGTAAATATGTACGAAAGAGGCGTACCGTATCAATATTACCATGTCATATAGTATGTCCGGCGAAATATAGAAGAATAGCGGTCAAAAAAGAAATGGATAATACGATAAAAGAAACATGTGAAGAAATCAGCAAGAGGCATGAAATAAAGTTTATAGGAGGAGGAACAGAGGGAAATCATGCGCATTTTCTGGCGCGGTCAGCGCCAACATACAGCCCAACGAAGATTGTAACAATAATAAAGAGTATATGAACGAAGAAAATATTCGAGAGAGACATCCCGAAATTAAGAAGGCGTTATGGAGGGCATTTTGCAAGCGCGGCAAGCAAGCGTTGGGATGAAGAAATAATAACAAATTATGTAAAATCCCAGGGGGACAGACAAAAATTACAGACAACTATTTAGAATATCCTTTGCTCCAATATAATTTTTACAAAATCTTTAGGCTCTTCAGAGAATATGGTGGGAAAGGGAAAAAGCGCTATAGTTGGGGGGATGGAAAGATCAATTGATCGCCGCCCGCCTTTGTTTTGCTGGACATGCTTATATGATATATCAATGCCGACACATTATATCCTGAGCTTTTCTCAAAACTAACCAGAACGTAAGTTCGCTGAACGTAGTTCGCGTTTTGGGAAAAGCTCTCCTGGCGGCATACCAGGAATATTTACATCGGTTCCTACGAACCAAAGGTTCGCAGAAGCCCAATAATCGTGGTTTTTGCGGTACAAAATGGCGCGAAAACCTACAAATGCAACAGGCTGCTAGAGCAAGCGTCGGGTTTTGTTCTATATTCTTGCCTCACAGCGAGGAGAATCAGTCCAGCAACGGATTGTAATCCGGTATATCCAACCCGTAATCAGGATTTGTTTCTTCTTCAGAACCTTCATCAAATAAAAAAATGTTGTCAAAAATATCTGCCGGCAGGGACGGCAAGGCATCCGAAGCGGGAACCGCATCGCCGCCGGAAAAGACATAGGAACTCGCTCTATTGCCCGTTACACCGGCAATAAGAGTGTCGTCGGCATGCAGATCGCAGTACCTATCTGGCTGAGCGCCGGACAAGAACGACAGCGTAACCGTTCCCTCGTTGCACGAAGAGGTCGGAATAAGACCGGACTTGGCGCATACCGTAACGTCAATAACGCCCGTCGCGGGACGAATAAAGTCCTTTTTAGGCAACCCTTGGTGAATATCCTGCATAAAGTCGCCCCATACGGGTCCGGCCAAGGTCGCTCCGGTAAGATCAATCCCCAAAGAGTTGCCGGGTTTGTCGAACCCGAACCAGATCGCCGTCGTGTAATATGGGGTGAACCCAACCGTCCATGCGTCCGACCAATTCTGCGTGGTGCCGGTTTTTCCGGCGGCGGGCATACGGAAGGCGTCGCCGTTTTCATCCTTAAACACAAATTTCGAGCCGTAGCCTGAACCGGAACGTAGGGTTCCGATTTCAACGGTTTTTTTCAGCAATGTCGTCATAACATAGGCGTTCTGAGGGCTTATGACCTGAATATCCGCGCCTTTTTTCTGTTGCGCAAGCCGGACAGCGCGTTCGTTGTCAATGATGAGCTTGCCGTTCCTGTCCTCAATCGCCCGTATGGCGATAGGGATGACTTCCCTCCCCTGATTGGCAAAAACCGCAAACGCCCGCGCCATCTGAATGGGCGCTACGGAGATAATGCCCAGTCCCATTGGGTACACACGCGGGAAGGTGCGGCGTATGGCATCGGGATCGGTTATGCCCATAAGGGCGGCGGCGCGAGCAATCGCCGCGTCAAAGCCGATGCCGTCAAGCACTTTGAGGGAAGGCACGTTCATAGACTGAGCCAAGGCGTCGTAAAACAGCACCGAGCCTTTCCATTCGCCCCGAAAGTTGAGCGGTATGTAAGGAGTGCCGTCTTCGTTGTGGAAGACGATGGGAATATCGTAAATAAGCGTTGAAGGGGTGAATTTTCTGGTGTCAAGGGCAGCCGAATAGTACAGGGGCTTGAATGAGCTGCCCGGCATGATCCGCCCCTGAGTTGCGCGGATAAGCTGGTTGGTCGCGGCGTCATACTTCGATCCGCCCACAATCGCGGTAATATATCCGGTCTCGTTTTCTATACAAATGAGCGCGCCCTCGACGATGTTTTGCTCCGCCTGATCTCTCAAATCCGCAAATCCCTTCTCGGTGAGCGTTTTGAGATCGTCAAGATCGAAAAAAACCGCGGCCATATCAACAAGAGGGTTGATGGTCTTTGTGTATCGATTCGTCGCCTGCGCCTCATTCCGCGCCGCCGCGGTTCCGTAAATGCCGCCCATGTCAAGAAACACGGAAAGCAGGTTGATAACAGGAAAAAACGTTCGTTCGGCGTAGACGAAACGGTTGCCGCGTGAAGCGTTGTACGCCTTGTTCGCTTTTTTAAGCCCTTGCGCCATGTATTTTTCGGCCGCTTCCTGATGCGTCAGGTCAAGCGTGGTAAGCACGGTGTAGCCGTCACGGTAATAGTCCATAGCGCCGTACATCATTTCGTCAAGCTCGCGGCGTACATATTCGCTGAACCACGGCGCCTTGTCCTCACGGTTGTAATACGCGGCGACGGACTGGCGGGTATAGTCGTAATTATCCCAGTATTCCCGAAAGGATGCATCCGCCTCCTCACGAGTGGCGTATCCTAATTCGATCATTTTGTCCAGCACGGCGCGCTGCCGTTCCATTGCGATATTGGGGTTGTCAAGCGGGTTGTACTTCGCCGGACTTGAGAGTTGGATGACAAGCACCGCGGCTTCCGCCAACGTTATCTCTTTTGCGCTGTGGTTGAAAAAGTACTTGCTCGCCGCCTCGACGCCGTACACGCCGGGACCCATGTACATATAATTAAGGTAGATTTCAAGGATTTCATTCTTGGTGTAACGCCGTTCCATCTGTATGGCGTACCATAATTCTCTGATTTTCCGCGACAACGAATATTCGCTCCTGTCCGTGTAGAGGGTGCCAGCCACTTGTTGCGTAATGGTTGAACCGCCGCCCAAACTCCGTCCGGTAAGCTGCCCGTAAATGGCGCGCGCAATGCCTCGGACGCTGAACCCTCTGTGCTTGTAGAATTCGGGATCTTCACGCGCCAACGTTGCGTTAATCAGGCGCTGGGGCAGAGAGCTTAAAGGCACTAACTCCCGTTTTTCATCAGCGGAAAATTCGGTGACAAGCGTTCCATGTATATCAAGTATTTTGGTCGGCAGAGCCGGCGAAAATTCCTGAAAATTTTCCTGATTTTTCATATTTACGGTTTCCGCAAGCGCCAACCCCACACCCGCGCCGATTATCACAACAAGGAGAATAACAATACCCGCCAAGATACGGATCATAATTTTCGATGCCATATATTATAAGTTTATGGCAGAAAAAGAGATTTGTCAAGAGAGCGTGATGCCTCATTGAAAAAGCGACCCAATTCAGGGCGGACTATCCGTAAGCGACAATTTCCGGAGGCCGCTATGGGGTTGTCCATGAGAGAAAACCAGAAAATCATCGCCGGATGCCATTCGCGTTACCGGAACGCCGCCCGGAAAGAAAGAGCCGCCGCTCTGAACGAGGCGCGGCTTGTCGCCGGTTGCAACAGGATCTGCGCTCCGCGTGTCCTGAATAAGCCGGAAGCTCCACAGTATCTCTTGGCCGTTAATGGCGGGACAGTCAAATTCAAGCCGCCGAAAAAAGAACCGTCAATCGGAAGGGCGAAAAAATTTATAGCGATGATGCCGCATCTTCCCCGCCCGCCGTTGTGGGCAGGCCGCACAAGGCCGGCATATCCCCACCCTCGCCGCATCCGCATCTTTTCACCCCTCAACAAAGCCCGCCGCCAGACATTCAACGCCCTCAAGGACGCCCTCTTCCCCTTGAGTTGGAAAGCGCCCTGACGTGAAGGAACAATTATGGGGGGAGAATTCCGGGCGGACGGATATTTTGCGAGCGCGGCGGGAGAACATGGCGACGAATATGTGACAACGAGCCGGGCAAGATCACAGGGAGCGGAAGGGCGCCGCAAACGGCTGCGAAAGACAAGAGACGATGATCAGCCTGCATTGTTCCATGCTCCGCCATTCCCTGTGGCGTTTTAAGGCTGCCGTCAATTTTTTCCAGAACCTCAGCTTTGACGGCCCGCCGCCCGGTTCATGGAACTTGTTCCATTCCCGCTGAAGTATGGACGCCGTTTTTCGAATGTTTCCGTCTTTACAGCCGTTTTGAATACCGCATCTTGGGTTTCTTTCGCTTGTTTCCCCGTTCCCATACCTTTAGGGATTTCCGAACAAGTCTAGTATAGAAGATTTTACGATGAGGCGGCTTATGGGAATGAATGGGTAAATGAACTGCCGCGCGGCAAGTTGCGCGGCGGCTTTTAGTCCGGCATTTTATCCAAACAACTCAATTTGTATTCTTCCGGCTTCCTCCCCTGATTCCTTATATATTCCGCCCGTCCATATTTCGCTGGACATGCCATAACGCATTATTATACTCACTAATTTTCTCCGCGAATGAACCACCCCGCGTTGGAGAGCGGGGTGTCTTAGTTGTTTGAAACATTAGAATAATTCCAATCGCATCTTGTCCATCTGTTTGCGTTCTTTCTCCATTCCCTGCGATTTTACGCGATTTGACGCCGCCCCTTCGCTCCCATACGCGCCCGCCGCGCCCGCAAAACATCCGCCGCTCCGCTTGCCGCCGCCCGCCCGCGCTTCGCAGGACATGC
>JAITIK010000113.1 GCA_031279555.1 Treponema sp.
CGGCTCGCGTGTCGCGGGGCTTTCCAGTCCAAGAACCGGGGGCTGACGGGCGATTGGGGGACGTTGTGGCGGCGCCGCAAGCCGCGTTGCGTTTTCTTGCGAGGTTCGCCGCGCGAACTTCCCTCTGTTTTATCATTTTGGAGGAACCTCTTTTGCCCGGTTCATAATGGGGAAAATCCTCAAATTGGAGTGTTTCAGGAATTTTTACTACAAGATCAAGGATAGAGGCGTATATGCGCGGACAGCCGGAACCCCAGCGGAAGGGGAACAGGGGCGGTGAGGCGTTATCGAATGTCGTTTCCATTGATTTTTCTGGCTAAACACTGCGTTCTAACCGGAAAACCTTGAGGCGGCGCGGGTCCGGCGTTGCCGGTCTCGCGTTTTTTTCGTGTACGGCAAAACTCCGGCGCTTGGCGGCATTCAGCGCTTGCAAACAAAATCAGGTTGTGGTAAAGTAAAGAAGGGCGGCAATCGCGGCGTGTTAGTCCGCTGGCTGACAGCGGCGATTGTCCGCGCCAAATCTTTGATAAATAAGGAGATTATCATGGCTTATGTAATCGGTGATGGCTGCATAAATTGCGCAGCCTGCGAGAGCGCTTGTCCTGCGGGAGCGATTTCCGAAAAAGGGGATGCCCGTGTCATTGACGCTGGCGCATGTCTAGATTGCGGAGCATGCGCTGGCGAGTGTCCTGCCGGAATTATTTCCCAGGGCTGATTCTCGTGAATCGTGATTGCAAGGGAAGGCTCCATGTGCAAACCCTTCGCCTACTTTGCGTGGCAAAGTAGGCGCCCGCAAAACCTGCGCGTCGCGGCTTGCGTATTGCGCTTGTTTTTTGTTGGTGGCGCCGTCTTTGGAGATTACCCGGTTATTGAGCGGCTCGATCCGCGAACTGATATAACGTTTGATCAATACGTTAAAAATGTTGAAATAGGCAGACAACTTGTCTACAATAGAGCGCGCGTTGTGGAACCGGAAGTTGCGGCGCGGGTTCTTACCATATACGCTTATAAGCCGCTGGGTGACGACGACTTTTACAGCGTACAGGCGCGTTGTCCGGTGGGCGCTCAAAGCATAGCGACATTGAACCACATGGCGCATCCTGACGCCTCTATGGGCGGGATTATTCTGCTTCCATCAATACCCGGACTCTTTGTGCCGCTTGACATTACCGGGAAGAACGCCAATGATCTTGAAAAACTTATGACGGCAAGCCGCCTTGCCGAAACGCAAAGGGAAACGGGCGTCGTCATCACAATCAGCGGCAATGGCAAAAAAGAACGGTTTTTGTTCATTCCAGGCGCGAATTTCAGCGTAACGGAAGCGGCTTTTTTCCTCACCTTTGGAAAAAGCGGCGAGTCGTTCCAGTATCCATTGCGTTATTTTACGCTGACCAGCGCGTTCGGCGTTAGAAGGAATCCGGTGACGGGTTCCGTAAAAAACCATGACGGGTTAGACCTTGCCGCGCCTTTAGGCTCCGAGGTCTATGCGGCTCAGGCTGGCGTTGTCACCGACATTGGAAGCGACGACATATACGGCGACTACATTGTCATTAAACACGAAGGCGCATGGGCGAGTCTTTACGGCCACCTTTCTAAAATAGAGATCAGACTGTACGCCTCCGTACAAGCAGGCGATCTTATCGGAAGAGTGGGATCAACGGGGCAGTCAACAGGGCCCCACCTGCATTTTGAGTTGAGGCAAAACGGCAAGGCTCAGGATCCAGGAAAATATCTGTTTAAAGGTAATTAGAAAAGGTAAGGAAATTAGAAAAGGTATGAAAAAAATCATGAAACCTAGCGCATCATTTTGGAAGCCGCTCCTGGTGAGTTGCTTTTTCCTCATCTGCGCGCTGGAAACGCCGAAGGCGGAATCAAAGGAACGCATACGCATTTTTATTGACGGCTCTTTAACAGTCTCGACAAACAACCCCGCAGGCTCTTCAATCTCCCTCTCATATATAAGCTCGGCGGTCGTTTCAATCGCCAATGACACCCGTTTTCTTAGAGGCGTGGAACTTACCATTACGGCGCCGCAAACCTATTTCGCCTACCGCGGCAACCTTGCCGTGGCGGTTTATATGAATGTAGGAGCGGTTCCGCCTTCAGGCGTTACGGATATAGAAGCTGACACGGTTCTGCTTGAACCGTTGCCGAACAGGATACAAACCGTTTATCAACTTCCCATTCGGAGCCGGCATGGTTTGCGCACCACCCCATATGCAACGGTTCCAAATCTCATTATACAACCGGAATCGTTTCCCATTCTTGTCCGGATCATGCCCATAATAAAAGGGATAAACGAAGAATTAGAGAAAATGACTTTCTCCCTCACCGCAAAGCCGATCTTGAGCAACGAGGGGGCGCTTGCTCTGACATTCCGCTATCCCGAACAACTGCAGAACAAGCCTTTTGTCCTGCTGATTGATGATGTACTCATAGAGAATGCCAACGAACTGCAGTTTTTACGGGAAGGCGAACATCATCTCATCATACTCTCCGATGATTTTCGCAATGAAAACCGTAAATTCTTCATAGAACGAACCAAGATTCTGGAGCTTACGATTGACTTGCAAGATACAACTTCGCTTATCTTTTTTGAAGCGCCTGAAAAGACGCTCATCTATTTTGATAATGAGCCGGTAAACGCCGCCAAACCGCTTGCGGTGGAGCCGGGCAAGCATGAAATTAAGATTCAGATGAACGACTATTTGATAATCCGTCCCATTACCGTACAAAAGGGAAAAACATACAAGATATCTCTGTTGGTGGATTTGAATATTTCGGAAGAGTGAGGATGGAATGGCCTCTCCTATTATGCGCCCTCACCATTCAACGCCTTGTAGAGCTTTCCGGAGGTGGTAAACTGATTCTCCCGTGTTCTGATGACCGCGATGCCTTCGTCTTTCGCGGCTTTCAACATGTCTTCCGGCAGGGGACGGGAATTGCACACCACAATCACCGGAATATTCACCAAACTCGCAACCGCCACTGTGTTTTTGTGCGCCTGTATGGTAATGAGCGTCTCGCCGTCATGAGCGTTTGCCATCACATCAGACAACAAATCCGATGTGTAAGCGCCGGCAAGCTCCACATCTTCAAATTCACTCTGCGCGATCTCCGCGCCCAGCGTCTCTGCAACTTGTCTTATTGTCATATTTTTTCCTCATTTTCTCCTCATCGCCTCTTTATTTCGCAGTGGGAGGTTCATTGTTTCCTCACAACGGAACAGGGCGGACTTCATTTCTTCATCTTTTGAAAGCGACGCTATCGAAGCGAAAGTTCGCGCTGTTCGTGTTACACTTCCTTTGGCGAATTGATGTACACCACCGAACGCACCGTCGTTCCCTTTCCTTGAGTGGAATCAATGGAAAATTCGTCCGACACCCGTTTAGTGTTCGCCAACCCCATACCCGCGCCGAAACCGAGCGAGCGTATCCACTCGTTGGCGGTCGACCACCCTTCCTGTAAGGCGAGATTGATATCCGCAATGCCGGGTCCCGTATCCGCGGCGATCACAATCACCTTGTCCGGTTGAATGGAACAGCGCATAATCCCACCCACCGAATGCACCACCTGATTGATCTCAAGTTCATAACTTGCGATAGCCACGCGGCGGATAATCTTGGGATCAATATTCCGCGCTTTGAGCGCCTTTTTAATTTCCGTGGACGCTCTGCCCGCAAGCTCAAAATCGTACTGGACGGTGGCAAACTCCATATCTGCGGAAGCCGACGCGCTTTTCCCTTTCTCCTGATTGATTTTTTCAAGGCGCAGCACTTCGCGGTTCATTTCCGCAAGGAGGGTTCCCACCACATCTTTTGAAGTGAGGATGCCAACCAATTCGTTCTTCTTGTTCACAACCGGATAACGCCCGTACCGGTACTTGTTGAGGTAGGAAATGGCGAAGGAAAGCGGCATGTCGTCTTCGAGTACAATGACGTTCTTGGTCATGCGCTCATCGGCGCGGCAATTTATATATCCCTCATCAAGGGCGGTTACTACATCATCAATGGACACAAGCCCCAGCAGATTGTGGCGTTCATCGACAATAGGCACACCGGTAATGTAGTATTCTTTCATCAACGCTTGGATACGCCGCATGGAGTCCGTTCTACTCGCCGTAATGACCGCGGTTTTCATCACATCTTTTATTTTTAATTGATAAATCAGTTCCAACACCGCTGACGGAGAATCCACCGTGCTTATAGGTATGCCTTCCAAATTAACGCCGCTCAAATTTTTCTCTATTTTTTCTATCTGCGCATCGATCATTGCAACCCCCCTTAGCATAACGCCGCGCTCAACATGTTACGCTTTGCCTTTCCGCTCTATGAGTTTTTCTATGACGATAGCCGCGCCATCATCATCATTCGTTTTATCGCTCACCATGCCGGCGATCTTTTTGATGCGCTCATCGCCATTTTTCATAGCGACGCCCAAGCCAGCCCATCGCAACATGGCTTCATCATTCATGGAGTCCCCCACAGCGGCGATCTCTTCACGCGGAACGCCGAGTTTTTTTGAGACAATCTCAAGCGCGGTTCCCTTATTGGTCTTGGGCGGAAGTATCTCAAGAAAGTACGATTTGCTGGTGAAAAGTGTCACGCTCTCATCTAAATACGTGTTCAATATGCTTTCAAGCGGTTGTAAAATCATGGGATCCCCGGGAATAAGGAGCTTATAGCAGCCTTTTGCCACAAGACCCCTGAAGTCTTCGGCGACAACCTGTTTCAGCCCGGTAAGTTTTTGGTCGCACTTGGTGAATTCGTTGGTCTTTGACACATACAGAATATCATCTTCGTAGACTTGGACGGCAAAACCTTCAGCCGAACAAAGATCATAGGTAATAAGCGCCGTTTCTACCGGCAATTTAGCCTCATATACTATGCTGTTCGTATCGCTTTCTATAATAAGAGAGCCATTGCTACAGATCAGGTATCCGTTCCGTTTGTTTATACCCAGCGTTTTAACAAACTTCTCCATTGCCGCAGGCGCTCTCCCGGATGCAAGAACAATAAAGACCCCCTCCGAGACAGCTTTTTGCACCGCCTTTTTTGTACGGTACGAGATGGTAAGATCTGAACGCAAGAGCGTATCATCCAAATCAAGCGCGATCATTCGTATCATATAGTAAGAATACCCATATTTACGTTTATTTTCAATACTAAATTTTAGCCCATAGCAAAAAAATAAATAATAGTGTATATTAAAAACATGGGGAATACATATGTATTTGTTAACCAAAAAGGCGGTGTAGGGAAGACCACCTCAGCTATAAACATAGGCGCCTTTCTCGCCGAAGCTGATAAAAAGACGTTGCTTATTGATTTCGATTCTCAGGCGAACCTTTCAAGCGGCATAGGGCTTTCGGGCGTAAAACCCGGCGTTTATGAGCTTATATCCGGCATCGCCGATATTAACGAGGTGATAAAGGAAACTTCTGTTCCGGGTCTTTTCGCCATTCCCGCAAGCATAGATCTGTCGGGCGCGGCGGTGGAGTTGATAGAGCAGCCAGAGAGGGATTTTTTTCTGTCAAAAGCGATTGAACCGGTCAAATCCACCTACGATTTCATCCTTATTGACTGTCCGCCTTCGTTAGGCATCCTCACCATTAATGGACTTGTCGCGGCGGACATGGCGCTTATCCCAATGCAATGCGAGTATTTTGCCATGGAAGGGCTTTCCCTGCTCCTGCAAACCATCAAACGCATACAGAAACTGAATCCGCGGCTTGATATAGGAGGCATCTTCTTCACCATGTATGACGCCCGCACCAGACTGACTCAGCAGGTGGTGCGGCAGGTAAGCTCCCATTTCAAGAAACAGGTGTTCAACGCCATTATCCCGCGCAATGTCAGACTTTCCGAGTCGCCATCTCATGGTCTGCCGATTTCCCAATACGATCCCCAATGTATAGGAGCAAAGGCGTACAAGATGCTTTCAGAGGAGTTGATCCATCGTGGCTAAAACTTCCAAATTCGGTTTAGGCAAGGGTTTGGACGCTCTGCTTCCATCCGATGACGATAAAAATGACGGCATGTCTGTTGCGCGCGGCGAAGACGTGGTGGTTTCTCTGCCGTTGAAAAAAATCCGCCCGAATCCGAACCAGCCGCGTAAATTCTTCGATAAAGACGCGCTCAACGAACTCTCGGCTTCCATTAAAGAACACGGCGTCATTCAGCCCGTCATTGTTGAAGAAGTTGACGGCGGCTACATCATCATTGCGGGCGAACGCCGGTGCCGCGCTGCGGACATCGCCGGCCTGAAGGAAATCCCCGCCATTATCCGCAACTATTCCGAAGAAAAGCGGGTTGAAGTCGCCCTTATCGAAAACGTGCAACGCGCCGACCTAAACCCGATTGAAGAAGCCGTGGCCTACAAAAGCCTGATGAATATTACTGGTAAAAATCAAGATGAAATAGCCGCCAAAGTTGGAAAAAACCGTTCCACAGTCGCCAACGCACTCCGCCTTCTCCGCCTGCCCCCTATGATACAGCGGAGCCTCGAAAAAGGCGAGATTACGAGCGGTCATGCGCGGGCGTTGCTCGCCATTCCTGATGTTACGACTCAAGAGCGGGTGTTCAACGAAATCATCCTCCGCGGGCTTTCCGTGCGTGAAGTCGAAAAGATCGCTGCGCGGACGGAAAAACCCGCCAAGTCCGCGTCTTCCGTGCGGCAACCCCCTAAACAACGCGATCCGCACCTAGTTGCCCTTGAAGAAGAGATGATAGAAAAACTCGGCGCCAAAGTGAGCGTTGAAGGAGACTTTGGCAAAGGCGTTATTCGCATTGAGTACTATTCTATGGAAGACTTGGACAGGCTCTACGAATTGATTGTAACATAATGTTTTTTATCGGATAGTCAGTTTCAAGTTTGGGCGAGGCGAACCCACCCCCAATCGCCAAAATCCGCTTTGAGAGGGGAGGGGAAACCCGGCTTGACCCGGAGCGGCCGCCGGCGGACGGTCTTGCGCAAGGCTTTTGGCGCATATAGAAACTTTGTACGCGCCGGCACGGAGCTTTGATGATTTATCATGGCTGAAAAACCGCTCTAAACCTCGAACGGGCTTCGGGTTTTCTTGGGTGAGCGTCCGCTTTATTTGTTCCAGGTCGCGGCATTGTTCAAAAAGCTCAATCACCCGGTTCTCGCCTAGCGGTTTGGCGCGCTTTGCGCATAAAATCCCCAAAAATCGCTGGTTAGGCGATTTCTTGCCGTGCAAACCGCCGTCAAACCGAAGGTTCGCAGTATCCCGATAATCGTGGTTTTTGCGGTACAAAATGGCGCAAAAACCTACAAATGCAACAGGTTGCTAGGCGCAGCCCTTCCTTGTAAATAATCCTGCGGTCTAACGCCTCAAGGCTCTGATCCAAGACTTTCAGCGCCTTCGCCTCGTAGTCAGCCGTGTTTTTGTCAGGAAAAGCGAGCCGCGCCGTCATTTGGCGACGGGCTTGATGAGGCGATGCCGCCACTTGACAGCAACCGAGGTTTTCCGGTATTATACATCCAACGTTTGAAAACGTTTTTGCGCATATACAGGCGTTATGCGTATGCGCCGCGTATCCACACGTTGCGCGCCTGTCGTTATGAAAACGGTGGAGCGGGTTTGTCGTTCCTCTGACAGCGAAAGGAGACCTTTCATTATAATCACTTGATATGAATAAAACTATTGTGGTAATAGACGGCATGGGCGGAGGCATCGGCGCCCAGTTGATTTCACGCTTGAGGGAAATCCTTGATAAGCGGCAGGAAATTATCGCTCTTGGCGCTAATTTCGGAGCCACGGAACGTATGCTCAAAGCCGGTGCGACAAGAGGCGCAACCGGTGAGAACGCCATTCGTGTGTCCGTGCGTTCGGGCGGCTTTATAGTGGGCCCCATCGGTATTGTCATCCCGAATAGCATGATGGGTGAAATTACACCCATCATGGCGGACGCCATTCTCGCATCTCCATGCGAGCGGATTTTGCTGCCCGTGAAGAACGAACATTTTACGCTGCCCGGAGTTGAAGTGACGCCGCTTTCCAAGGCTATTGAGCTTGCGGCGGATGCGGTGAAGGAGCGGCTTGACAAGGAGGACGCATGAATACGCGCAACGAACAATACCAGCGTATATGCGCCGCGATTGGCGAGAAAGAATCGGTTGCGGTCGCTTTTTCAGGCGGCGTTGACAGCGCGTTGGTATGCGCCGCCGCGTTTGACGCGCTGGGCGACAGGGCGACAGCCGTTACCATCGTGTCGCCGATGCTGCCGGCGCATGAAATCGCGGATGCGAAGCGCATTGCGGAACTTATCGGCATTAAACATGTACTCTTGCAATCGCCCGATATTGAAGGCGATGTGGCGGGCAACCCTGTCGACCGGTGCTATTACTGTAAAAAACATGAGTTTGGCGCGATAATTGATTACGCGAAAACCCGCCGCATAGACGCCGTACTGGATGGATCCAATGCCGATGATGAAGGCGATTACCGTCCGGGCATGCGGGCAATCGCGGAATTGGGCGTTATAAGCCCATTGCGCGATGCGCGGCTTGCCAAACAGGATGTCCGCGCGCTTGCAAAAGAACGCGCCCTGCCGATATGGGACAAGCCGGCGTTCGCGTGTCTCGCCTCCCGCATCCCCTATGGTGAAACTATTGACGTTGAAAAGCTTGCCGCTGTTGAACGGGCCGAATCCATCTTGACGGAAGCCGGGTTTCGCCAAGCGCGGGTGCGCCGGTACAGTATACCGGGCGGGGCGCTTGCCCGCATAGAAGTCGCGCCGGAAGAACGAAAGCTATTTTTTGATGAGGCGTCGCTTGACGCGCTTTCCGAAAAAATCAAGAAAATCGGTTTCATCTATGTCGCGTTTGAGCTTTCAGGGTACGCGTCAGGCAGTATGAACGCCGCGTTCTATGCTGGCGGGAGGAACAGTGGAAACGGTTGAAAGGCGTGGCGGCGGCATTGACGCTTTCGCCTGCCTTGATGAGGAACGCCAAGATCGCACGGGGTATCCTGAAGTCGTATATTGCGGCGGCAAAACCGAAGACCAATCTTTTGCGATTATACGCGCTTTGCATGAACGCGGCGTACCGGCGCTGGCGACACGGGTTGCTCCTTCGCTCGCGGCGCGTGTGCTATCCGCCTTTCCCGAAGCGGCGTTTGACGAAACGGCGCGTACCATCACGCTCGGCGTGTTCTGTGAGCCGCAGAACCGGCAAGGTCTCATCGCGGTGGTATGCGCCGGCACATCGGACATGCCGGTGGCGATGGAAGCGGCGCGTACCGCGGAGTTTTTCGGCAGCGTAGTGGAGCTTGTTTGTGATGTGGGAGTCGCGGGCATACACCGGCTTTTTTCCCGCCTCAGCGATATACGCAAGGCGCGGGTGATCATCGCCGTCGCCGGCATGGAAGGCGCTCTGCCGAGCGTCTTGGCCGGGCTGGTGTCAGCTCCGGTCATCGCGGTTCCCACCGGAATCGGCTACGGCGCATCCTTCGGCGGTTTGTCGGCGTTACTTGGCATGTTGAACGCCTGCGCTCCAGGCGTTTCCGTGGTGAATATTGACAATGGCTTTGGAGCCGGTTATCAGGCAAACATAATAAATAAATTAGGAAGCGCTTAAGAGCCGCTTTGCGTTCGCCGTGTACATGATCGCCGCGCTTGCTCCGCGATCTTGCAAATTTTCCCCGGAGCGAATCCAGTCAAAGACCATCGGCTATGCCGGTGGCTTGAGGAAGACCCCCCTTTAAGGGGGCTAAAAATTCCAGTCCTCTCCAAAATTTAGAGAAGCCCGCTCTCCTGTCTCCCACTGTTCCTGGTTCCGTATGTACTCCCGAATTTGATTCTCATCCAATCCAACAGCTTCTCGCATCCTTTCTTTCCTCAATATCGACTTCAGCTTCGAAAAACTTTTTTCAATAGGGTTGAGGTCCGGGCTATACGGGGGCAAGCGCCGCGCATCCACTCCAGCGGATTCAAAGAGCGCCCGTATTTTTTCTTGTTTATGAAAAGGCGAATATCGCCACAACCTCTCCGCCACTCATTGACGGCGACAAATATCCCTTGACATACTGCAAAAACCTTGCGGCGTTCATCGGGCGAACGCATAGGAGCCTGACGCGCTTGTAGATTTTTGCGGTACTTTGTACCACAAAAATACCGATTATCGGGATACTGAGAATCTTTGGTTCAATGGCAGTTTGCGCGGCAAGAAATCGACTGACCGGCGATTTCTTGGGATGTATGCGCGAAGCGCGACAAACTGCTAGGGGGCGGCAATCTCCGCGCGCCTCAAGGCGCATTATGTATTAGTCGCCCAATGTCTTTGCGGTCTTTTGTCTGCCACCCTTTTCCTCCTCTCCGTGCGGCCATACATCCTAAGCGCATCTGGTTTTGCGCTCGCTCCATCAATAAAGGCCAGAGTCTCGGCGCGGCGTCGAGGCGCGGCGCAACGCGGCGTCGAGGCGCGACGTAGCGGCTAAACCCCATATCTTCTTTTTCCATGCCGCCAAACTCGCGGCGCGGAGCGCAGCTTATTTTGTTGAAGTTGGCGTAATTTGACAGCGCCGCTGAAATTGATGTGAGCGGACGCGACTGCAATGAGGCTTGTCATTGCGGATCGCGCCGGACGCTTAACATTCCGGTTGATATGTCCAGGACGTTCGCTGAAATTGGCGCTGATCCAGAATCGTCTCTTGCGGGATATATCCGCCACCAATACGTTCCTTCGGCGAGATCCACTGATACGCTGGAAAAAGGGGAATCTATGGTGCGGACGATTCGGGAAAACCGGCGATCCAAAGCGATATCCAGACGTACATAGTCTTCCTGGCTAAAGTTTGCCGTTGTCCACGAAAAAGGTGCCGGAACAGGAAATTCGGCTGATGTCACTTCATGGTTCGGCAAGGGAGAATGGACTACCACCAAGGCGTTTTCCTCCGCCGTACGAGCGACGGAACCGGCGGTTCCATCAAATGCGCCGATATTCACTGCTGTTCCTGCGGCGACAAGGCGGGTTTTGCCATCCGAGAACAGGATTGCCCTTCCTGTTGCGACGCGCAGAAGCGCGGCGCCGCTTCCATCGCATACCGCCTGTACAGCGCCGCCGCCTGAAATGATTGCGGTCTGTCCTTCATAAGCGACAATTGCTTCCGCTTTTTTAGACTTCACACTGATGGAACCCTCCAACAATTCGATCCGCGTACGGTTGTTTGCGTCCATTGCGATCCGCGCCGCGCAGTTTTCCGGCAACCCGACGGAATCTCCGTTTACAAAAGTTATGACCGCATCGGAAAGCGATCCGGTTCTAATCGCATCGTTGTTGTAAACAGGCGATTCAGGCGTGAGCCGAGTCCATAAGAGTCCGTCCATCTGTTGGCGCAATACAACGTTGTTTTTACGGGCAAGGCTGCCGATGGGTATCGCCGCTTCCTTGTCCAGCATTTTGATGAGATCACGATAAAAAAGCGTCCCCATAAAAAGCAATCCCGAAACGCAGAGGAGGGTAATGAGGACATCGGCAATTCTGGTTTTAATCGCCGGTTTGTATGGCGTAGTTCTTTTTTTCTTCATGTGTCGCCTTGTTTATATCCGGCGCGGACAGCCTCAGCATTTTGCGAAGCTCCGCCATATTCTGGGGCGCTCCCGGCCCCAAACACAGCCGGCCTGTATATGAGTTTGTCTTCGGCATCTGTTCTATGTCTGAAAATATCCGTTCAAGAAGCGCAATTTTTCGTACATTTACCACAGCGAACAACCTAATCTTTTTTCCCTTGTCTATAATCGGCGGCAACTCTTCTATTATAAAATTATCTTTAATCAAATCCCGCGTATATTCGGTAATAATGACTTCCGCGCCAAGAGATTCACAGAAATCTTTCACATGATCCGCAAGCCTCACCGTATCGCCCATAACCGTGTATTCGAGCCTGTCGGACACTCCGATTTGCGCGGCTGTTACGGCGCCGCTGTTCAGCCCGCAGCCTGCCCGGACAACCGGTTTGTTTCCGCCCCTCGCCTCGTTGAGGGTGCGCATGGCCGCCCTCATCATAAGGGTCGCGCATATCGCGTTAACAGCAACCTGTTCAGCGCCGCCGGCGGCGTCCGCCGCGTCCCAATGCGCCATTACCGTAGCGGTAGCGCCGATACATTTGTCCACAGCGCCGCCTGTAATCGTTATACATGCGGACATACGTTCCAGATAATCGTTGAAGAGTGCGACCGTTTCTTCGGGACTCTCGTCATTTTCCGTAAAAGAGCATAGGCTTGAGAACAATACAGTCGCTTCTTTGCGCGTCCCTTCCGTGTCAAGCAGTCCTTTCCATATCCGCCGCGCGATTTTTTGATTGGCAAAGGCATCAACATGTGCAAGCGTCTGTATCATGCTGTTCACGCTTTCCGTAAGCGCTCCGATCTCATCGCGGCGGGAGTTCTCCGTCATGGTGTAGTTCCCATCCTCCACATCTTGTACCGCGCTTTTTATGAGATTAAGCGGTCCGGAGATGGTTTTTGAGAAGAAACGCATAAAAAGAATCACAACAAGACCTGCGGCGAGAGACAGATATAGATTAAGGCGCGTTATCGTGTTGATGTTCTCAAAGACCGCAGCTTCGGGGATGGCGGTCAACGCAAACAAGTCATCGCTGGTGTTGACGCTGAGGCGCCTGATCGCCGCGATGTACGCATCCCCGCTCGTGTTGGTATAGCGGGTTTGGAGCGCGGTTTCTCCACGCTCCGCCAATTCTCCCAGGATCGAGACAGTGGAGAAGTCGGGTGAATTTGATTCTCGCCGGATTGCATCCTGATCCGCATGTATCAGTATCTCGCCACGGCTGTTGAATAGCATGGAAGCGTTTTCACTGTCGCCAAAATGTTCGCCCAGGCGTTCCGATGAAAAGAAAACCGCAATCCAGCCGCGATCTGCTGGAAAGAGTAGCGCCAATACCGGCAATCTTTCGAAAAAAGGCGCCGCGTTGAGCAATACAGCTTCCGTATGGGGATATTTATTATTCAAGTCCATTTGTTCCAGACAAGCGCCTGCGAGAGAGGCATCTATCCCGTGGTTCAGAAAAAATTGTTCATGTATGAAGGGTCGCCCCTCATCTCCGCCGGACGCATCCCCGCCAAACAGGATTGCCGCTATATCAGAGTGTTCCTCAAAAAAAGAAGCGACGGTTTCGGGATTCGGCTGGTCAAGTCCATAGAACAACGTTGACACAGTGTTTTTAACTGAAGAAAGGGTTGTTTCCACAGTCAACGCCACGCGGTCATTGACATCCGCATTGTGTTTTTCCGCCGTACGCCGCGCATCCGTTCCCATGAAGAACCAGATTGCCGCAGTGAGCAAACCGAGAGAACAGAGCGTGACGCCTGTGATGCAGGCTGTCAACTTTGCGCCTATGGGAAAAACCGCCCTCATCCGAGGGAACGTCAAACACGCTTTATGGCGTTGGTCTGACATCTTGTCTGCCATTTCTGAGGCTGGCTCCGCATAGACATCCGGCTTCGCTTCTCCGGCAGCTTTTGCGGCGGCGTTCTGTTCGAAGCTCTCTTGCGGCTTGACTTCAAGCGCCGCCTCAAGGATAGGCGTCTGCCCAGCCGCCGCTTTCGCGCATGTCTTTTGCTCTGCCACAGGAAGCGGCGCTTCAGCGCAAGAAAATTCGCCGTAATCTAAAACGTCATTGCAAACAAGCGGGATTTCAGCTTTCAAGGGCGCGGTAAGGTTAGTTGTTACGCCAGCGCCATTGATAAAGTCTCCATAATCAAGGACATCCTGCTCTATACGGTGATCAGCCATCGTTTCCTTACTCCCGCCATAGTTTGTGGGCCTGCAACACCCACCCAAACCCGCGCGGTTTCCATACATGGCAACCCTTCCATCTCTTGCAGAATGGCGTCAGATTCATCGTTGTCCCGTATATTCACCAACGCAAATGTACGAAGCGGTGTTTCTCGCCCTTTCACCTCTATAACTGGCATTTCTTCCAGTACGAGCCGTTCTCCAATAAGCTCCCGCGTAGGCTCCATGATCAGAATATCCGTGTCAAAGTCTTCGTTCGCGTCAACGATACGCTCGGCGAGAGTCATTGTATCACCTGCAATCAGCAAATCCTTGCGTCCATCCACGCTGACAACCCCTATAAGCGACTCTCCTGTAGTGACAACGCAATTCATCGCAATACATGAGGCAAATTCGCTTTGCGCGGTCGCCGTTTCTTTCGGCTGTGGCGTTTTACGTTGAGCGGCTTGTACGCGAACGCGAAGCGAACGCTCCTGATTCAGTTTTTGCACGCTTGCCCTCATCATCAGCGCGGCGTGGATGCAGTTCATCGCATTCCACTCAGGATCGCCGGCTTCGAAGTCGCTCCAGAACGCCAGAAGCGCGGCTCCATCATGGGTCAGAAATGTATCGACAACGCCGCCGGCGCGGGCTATGCACGGTGTTAAACAAGAGAAAAATTCATTGGCCAAAGCCGCCGTATCTCGCGCGCTTGTATGTTCGGTCAGTTCCGCAAAAGCGCGGAATTTGACAAAACAGACCGTGGCGGATATCCGCCCCGCGTAAACCGGCGTTCCTTGCCGCGCAAGCCGCAACGCCGCCTTATTGGCGAATTTTTCAACATAGGCGGCGGCGTGAGTCATACTGATCAAACTTTGGGTCAGGTCCCCAATCTCATCTCTGCTCCGAATCGCAAGATTCACCGCATAATCGCCCTTTTTAATGGAATTCGCGGCCTGGGTCAGCGCCACAAGCGGCTTGCTGATAGTTTTAGCATACAGCCGGACAAGAATCAGCGACAGAACCAGCGTCCCGCCGCCAATAAAACACAACAGCCGGACAACAGCCGCGATCTTTTCAAAGACGGGGGCGGTTTTGAAGGTTGTAATCACAACCAGATTATTGTCATTCTTCGCCTCTCTCTGATTCACAGCTATCTTTTTGATCGCCGCGAAGCGTTCTTTTCCCTCGCCATCACTATACGCTAATGTGAAGCTCCGAATCTCGCGTTTCTGCGTCTGCCATTGTATAAAAGAAAGATCGTCCGGAACGCATCCCTCTTCCGCATGAAGCGCTACATCGCCCGCTTCATTTATCATATACGCGGCGGAGACCCCTGCTCCAAGACTTTTGACAAGGTTTTCCGGCGAAAAGAAAACGGCCGCCGCGGTGGTTTCGGCGCCGTTTTTATAAGGAAAGAACATGACAAGAAGGGGAGCGTCAAAAAAAGACGCGGCGTTGCGCGTCAAGATGCCATCGGACAGCGTTCGCCGAGCCGTTTCTTTCTGATTTTCAAACCATCTTGCCACCTGGTCATGTCCAATAGTTTCCACTGTGTTGTTGACGAACAAACGCGGCTCAAGCGCGTCGTCGGAAGCCTCAACCATCGCTTGAACCGGACGCTGCGTTTGTGAGATCGCCGGAAAGATGCAAACCGCTTTTATAGTGGGATACAGCGTAAAAAATCGCGCCGCTATTCCAAGCCGTCCGCCCGCATCCGCGCCGGTTTCCGCTTCAACGCCGTCCGCCCAGCCAATTTTCCGCAACAGCGACACGGCGCCGGAATGGATGCTTTCAAGCTCACTCTCCACCGCCAGCGCAGTCCAATCATTCATCGTCTTGGTATGTTCCCGCGCGATGGCGCGGACATTTGTCAACCATGTTGCCGACGCGATGATCGCGGACAGGAAGACAAGCGACAACGCCGTGGAGATGAGCGTGAGTTTTGCGCTTATGGAAAAGCGGCCGCTTTTTTTAATTTTTTTCGTCCGGTTCTCCCGAATCGTCCAGTCCATACCTGTATGGTAAAACAAAATTGAAGGACTGTCCAGCGATATTCACACGCCGCAACGAAAAAGGCGTTGGCAAAACGGCAGTTTATCGTAGGAAAGCCAACTCACTTCTTCCGCAACTCGTTCAACGCTTCCAGTCCGAAGATTCCGCCGGATTTCAACTCTTCGGTTATGGAATTCGGAACGAGCATCATGGAATTGCCGGCTTTGAGACCCTCGTTTAATATCGAAAGTATTTTCAGCTTCATAGCGGGTTCGTTGGCGGCGTACACCGACACCGCCTCTTCCAATTTTTTGGCGATCTCAATTTCGGCTTCCGCAAGCAGGATGCGGCTTTTCTTTTCCCGTTCCGCCTTGGCAAGGCGGGCGAGAGATTCCTGCAACACTTCCGGTATCTGAATGTCATGGATCTCAACGTACTGCACCGTAATGCCCCACTCGGTTGTCTGCTTGTCCACTTCCGCCTGTATCTGCTTTTCGATTAAGTCTCCTTCTTCAAGGAACACGGAAAGCGTGTTGCCGCACACCGCGTTTCTGAGACCGGCTTTGGAGGCGAGCGCAACCGCCTCTTCATAATCCTCCACTTCCAGCGCGGCTTTCTGCGGATCCCACACAAGCCAGAACGCGAAAGCGTCGACATTCACGGTTACAGAATCCGCAGTAAGAATATTTTGCGCGGAAAAATCCATTATCCGTATCCGTATATCTATCACAGAGCCAATCCGGTCGACTATCGGAAGCAGAAAGAATAAACCGGGACCTCGAACCGAATGAAATTTGCCAAGACGCAAAACGATCATGCGCTCCCATTCATCAGCCTTTTTGACAGAAGACACAATCAAGACAAGAACGGCTATGACAACGCCGGTAGCCGCGAGATACGTTCCGATTTCTCCGGACGCCGCAAGACCTGCGGCAATCTGTAGTACGCTATATACAAAAATGAGAACTTTGACGCCCGTCCAATCCCGCGTTTTTTTTGTTTTTTTCGGTATATGCGCCGAATATTGTCCGCGTTTTATCACTTTACCTCCTTATGCATGTCAACCCGCGTTATAATCTCCGTATCAATTCCAGAATTTCGTCTTTTCCAAGTCCCAAGTCTTCCAGTTCATGCATAAAACGCCCTAGCACTTCTTGAATTTTCCGGTTTCTGATATCTTCTATAGATTCTGGAGCTTCCGGTTTTTTGTTTGATATAAAAGTGCCGCTCCCCACCTGAGTCGTCAGCACCCCGCGAATTTCCAACTCGCCGTAGGCTTTGGCGATGGTGTTCGAATTGATCTTCAACTCCACCGCCAGAGAGCGGATAGTGGGCAACCTGTCTCCGGGCTTGAGCCTTTCGGACAGGATCGCGTACTCTATCTGCTGAATGATCTGCCGGTAGATAGGCGTCCCGTTAGACATATCCAGAGAAAATGTAATATTTGGATCGACCTTTACGTTATTCATTTTATTTAATACAATACCAGAGGAGGGTTCTTGAAGAATTCCCGCCTGAAAAAGAGAATACCCCCCCCCCCCCCATTTGGTTTTTAACAGCGTTCAGCCGCGCCATTGCCGCGCTTATCCCAACAACTTCAGCACATGAGACGGGCATTTCGCCACACACGCCGCGCAAGCGGAGCATTTCGCGTAATCAACAACCGGTATGCCGTCCACAATGGCGATGCAGTGATCCGGACATACGCGGACGCAGAGGGCGCATTTGATGCAGCCGGTTTTGCATGTCTTGCGCACCTGCGGTTTAAGCGGGTTGCGGTTGGAACAGAGCGCTATGGACCCGCGGCGGTCTTTTGGCGCAATTCTGATAAGCCCTTGGGGGCATACGCTCATGCAGGCTTTGCACCCCGTGCATTTGTCTCTGTCGATGACGGGAAGCCCGTCTCGCCCCATGGCGAGCGCGCCGAATTGGCACACGTTCACACAGTCGCCGAACCCCATACAACCCCACGCGCAGAGTTTGGTTCCGCCGACCGAGAGCTTCGCGCCGCGGCATGTCCTCATGCCGGTATATTCGCCCTTTAAGGGCGCGAGGTCTTTTGAGCCTTGACAGGCGAATATCGCAATTTCCGGCGCTATATCCGCGTTGCCGCCCATGAGCGCCGCGAGTTTTTCAGCGACCGCCTTCCCGCCTACCGGACACTGGTTTATGCCGGTGGCCTTTGCCGCAACCGCAGCCGCGTACCCGTCGCATCCGGCGAAGCCGCAACCGCCGCAGTTGGCGCCGGGCAAGCAGTCCCGTATCTGCCCTATAAGGGGATCAACGGCCACTGCAAAGATTTTTTTGAAGAATCCAAGCGCAAAACCCAGAACAAAAGCCAGAATAAGCGCGAATAGCGCGGTTATTATGATTATCATATCACGTTCCTCACTTCACCAGCCCCGAAAAACCGGTAAACGCCATAGACAACAAGGCGGCTGTTACGAATAATATGGGCGTGCCTTTGAGAAACGCCGGAACCTCGCTGGATCGGAGCCTCTCCCGAATGCCTGCGAGGATGACCAGCGAGAGCAGGAAGCCGAGCGCGACGCCGACTGCGAAAACCATCGCCTCGATAAATGAGTAGCCGTTGGAAATGACGTCGAAGGTTACGGCTAAAATGGCGCAATTCGTGGTGATAAGCGCGAGGTAGATGCCCATTGAGCCGTACAACGCGGGAGCCGTTTTTTTAAGGTAGAATTCCACAAGTTGCACAAGCGCCGCTATGACCAGAATGAACACGAGTATTTGCAGGAACACAAGCCCAAGAGGTTCCAGAATCAACATGTAAATGGGATAGGTGACGCAGGTCGCCAGCGCCGTAACAAAGGTGACGGCAAGCCCCATGCCGATAGATTTATGTACATCGGTACTCATGCCGATGAAGGGGCAGAGCGCCAAAAAGCGCATCAGCACCACATTGTTTATCAGAAACGCCGAAATGAAAATTTTGAACAACTGCATGTTCGCCTCCTAAACAGATTTTTCCCTATTCACAACCTTTTTCAAAAACAGATTAAGGCTGATGAACAGGGCGAATACAAAAAAGCCGCCCGGAGGCAGAACGAAAAACAGAATCGGCTGGTAGGCGTCAGGCAAAATCTGGAATCCAAGAACAGCGCCGCTTCCGAGAATTTCCCGCACAACGGAAATCGCGGCAAGCACCCACGTATATCCAAGCCCCATGCCGAGCGCATCCGGGATGACGCTGCCAAGCGGCCGCTTCGACGCAAATCCTTCAACCCGCCCCATGATGATGCAATTCACTACGATGAGCGGAATGAAGACGCCCATGGCCTTTGACAACTCTGGAAACCACGCCTTTAACACATAGTCGATGACCGTTGTAAACGCCGCGATAATGATGATGAACACCGGAATACGCACCGAGTCGGGTATCAATTTTCTAAAGGCGCTGATGACGATTTCCGACATAAGCAGCACAAATGTCATGGAAAGCCCCATGCCGACGCCGTTTACAACAGAGGTCGTCACCGCAAGGCTTGAACAAAGCCCTATCATCAGGGCGAGAAGCGGATTTTCATTGATAATGCCGTTGAAAAATAGTTTAAAAAATTTTGAAGGCCGCTCGGCGGCGGGCGCGATAGCGGGCGCGATAGCGGGCGCGGAATCATTCATTTGGTGTATCCTCCTAAATATGCCGCCGCCGCCTGCGCCGAGGCTTTCACCACATTCGCTGCGGCGCGGCTTGTTATCGTTGACGCGGTGATGGCGGCAACATCCTCTTTTACTATAAATGCGTGGCTCGCGGGCTTTTCGCTGAATTGACCGGTGAACGTGATTTTTTTCGTCTTATCCACATAGTAGGTTGGCGACGCCGCGTTCGCCCCAAGTCCGGGCGTGTCCGCATGTTCAAGCACCTTGACGCGGATGATTTTCGCGTCAGTTCCCACGCCGGTGAGAATTTTGATGGGGCCGCCATAACTTGCGCCCGAAGCCTGAATCGCAAGCCCGATGGTTTCGCCGGATTGCCGTATTTTGTACACAATCTGGAAAGTTACGGACGTATCAGGCGAAGCGATGCTGTCAGTAACATCTTCAAAGGCGTCCATGCGCGGGAAAAGTTCTTGCAAAGAGGCTTCTAAATCTTCTTTTTGCCGTTCGGCGATGATCTTTGACGTACCGGCGTACACAAACGCCAGCCCCACGCAGGCGACTGTCGCGTAAATCGCCAGCACAAAACCGAGTTTCAACATTTCTTTCACATCCTTCATTTCCCCGCCTCCTTTGCCTCCGCAACGCTGGTTGTCGCGGACGCGGAAGGCTTTTTCCTGGGTATGTATCCGTATTTTCTGGACAACAACTTGTTGAGGAACGGGGTGAAGGCGTTCATTATGAGGATGCCGTACGTGACGCCCTCTGGAAAAGCGCCCCATTTCCGTATCACCACCGTGATGAGACCCGCGCCCGCGCCGAACAGGAGTTTTCCTTTTGCCGTAAGGGGCGCGGTCGTGTAATCGGTCGCCATGAACACCGCGCCGAACAGTACGCCGCCGCTTAGAACGCCGAACAGCGGATCAAGCCCAAGCGCGAACGACCCGGCCGCAACCGCCGCGATCATGGCGAGAGGCGCGCGCCAATCAATGGTTTTGGTGGCAAGGAGATATGCCGCGCCCGTTAGAATCAGCAGAATTGAGGTCTCGCCCGTGCTGCCGCCCCGGTTGCCGATGAAAAGCGTCTTGATCACCGATGCGTAATCCGCCGCGCCGCCGAAAGAGTCCGCCACGCCGGCGATACCTCCGCCCTGCTTGATGATGTTTAGCGGAGTCGCGGTGGTCGCGGCGTCAAAGCCTGCGGCGATGCCGGCGGCGAGACCGTTAGGTTTGTTCCATTCGGTGAGCGCCGCGGGAAAACTCATCAGGAGGAAGGCGCGCGCGGAAAGCGCCGGGTTGAACACATTTGAGCCAAGCCCGCCGAAAAATTCTTTAACAACAACAACCGCGAAGATCGCGCCCAGCGCCGTCATCCACAGCGGCGTCGCGGGTGGAATCGCCAACGCAAGCAACAGTCCGGTAACCGCCGCCGACAGGTCTCGCACCTTGGATTCCCGCTTGAGGATGCGCCTGAACGCCGCTTCCGCGCTCATCGCCGACGCCACGGAAACCGCGATGTTGAGCAGCGCCGGAAGCCCGAAAATAACGCAGCCAAAAATCGCCGCCGGAGCGAGCGCGACAAGCATGTTCCGCATAAGCGTTGCGGCGCTTGTTGGCGTTGCGATATGGGGGCTTGGCGAAAGCTGCAAGAGCTTTTTACCGCCAGCGCCGCTAGCAGCGGCATTGCCAGTGGGTTTAGTTGGAACCGCGCTTCCTTGCGCGCCGATTCCCTGCGTGGTTTTTTGTTCTTTACTATCTATTTCTGCCATATATTCCTCTAATTCTCACTTCTTTGCCGCCGTCTGTCGCCTCGCCCTCAGAAGTTGCTTGCCTACTCTGAACCGCTGCGTCAGTTTGATGCGCGCCGGGCAATTATAGGCGCAGCCGCCGCACTCAATGCAATCCATAAGCCCCGCTCGCGCGGCTTCGTCCAGATCGTCGGCATTAAGCGCTATGTTCATTAAGACCGGCGAAAGCCCGCACGAACAGCCGCGTATGCATCGCCCGCACCGGATGCAGGAGCTTTCGGCATAGGCGGCGGTCTCTTCCCGCGTCATTAGAATAACGCCGGACGTGTTTTTTTGAATGGGAATCTCAAGCGTAGGCGCGGACGTTCCCATCATGGGGCCTCCGAACAGTATTTTATGCAATTTATCGTAATCAACATCCATAAAACACTGGGGCAAGTCAGTCAGCATGGCGCCGATAGGCGCCCTGATGTTTTTCGGCGTCTTGCATGCGAGCCCGCTCACGGTCAAATCCCTGTCCACAAGCGGCTTGCCTAAATCAAAGGCTTCGGCAATGGCAACGAGGGTGCCGGCATTGTTCACGATGCAACCCGCATCCATAGGCAGCCCGCCCGAAGGAACCTCCCTGCCCGTAAGCGCGGAGATGAGCAGTTTCTCGCCCCCCTGCGGATACCGCGTACGGCACAATCCGATGGAAATCTTTCCCTCCAGCCCCGCGCTTCGGATTTCCTGTTCAAGCGCGGGAACAAGGCTCGCCTTGTTGTCTTCCATGCCGATAATGGCGTTCTGAACCCCGGTGATGCGCATCACAATGGCGACGCCTTTTATAAGCTGTTTGGGCTTCTCGATCATCAACGCCTCGTCTATGGTGAGGTACGGCTCGCATTCGGCGCCGTTGGCGATGATGGTGTCAATATGTTTGCCCGGAGGCGGGGAAAGTTTCACATAGGTTGGAAAGCCGGCGCCTCCCATGCCCACTATGCCGGCGTCGCGGACGCGGGCAATCGCCTCGTCTTTCGAGCAGGCGAATGCGTCAAGCGGCGGCATAAACTCCGTGTCGGTCAAAGCGCGTTCCGCATCCGCTTCGATATATACGCATACGCCGTCCGTGTTGTTCGACTGAAGGCGCGGTTCTATCTTCCGCACAATGCCGGCGACCGAAGCGTGAACTGGCGCCGCAAGGCTCCCCGGCTTCACGGCGCCGGCGATTTTGCGCCCCCGTTTCACCCGGTCGCCCACGGCGACTAACGCCTGATTCGGCGCGCCAAAATGTTGATTTATAGGAATAACAACCTGTTTCGGCGTGGGAATCGTCTCAACAGGTTTCCCTTCGGTGGCCGTCTTCCGGGTGGGAAGGCGAATCCCCCGTTTGAATGTTTTTATGTCCATAAAACTATAATAGAAGGAAATGTGAAAACCGTCAAGTAAGCGCGGGGCGCCGCGCATCCGGGCGTGATTCGCCCCTGATTCGCGTTTTGAAGCCGCGGACGCAATTCTCGTGGAACACGCCTGGCATCGAACGCTTTTGGAGGTGTCAGGATAAACTTTGTGAAGTTTCAACGGGCTTCCGATTGCAGTCTACAAGACTCCATGGAATCTGTTGCCAAGCCTGTTTCTTGTGGCGTTATTGGCATACAGGAGTCTGCGTGGCTGACAACAGGGGGGCGGGAGACGATTCAATTGTTTGATCTGATGTTCAAACTGATTCTGAAAGAGGCGATCCCGTCGCGTTTGCGCGCTTCATCAACGGGCTGTTTGAGAAGAGCTATCCGCCTGAGAGCGAAGTGACGTTCGCCGCCACCGGGAGCGTCAGCGGAGAAGGGGAGCGGCTTGAGAAAATCGTTTCCGATATGGTGGTTATGGTTGCCGGAGACGCTTTTTTGATTGAGGCGCAAATAAACAACGGCGAGAGCATTGCCCTGCGCGTTTTTCAATACGGCTTCGTCTGCGCCGTGCGGACGCGGCAAACTGCGGAGAATCTCATCACGCTGACTATGCCCGCGGCGAGGAGCGTTTATTCCCTTGGGGTAATACCCCGCCGCTTGTGGCGGTTAAAAACAATGATAGAATGTGGGAATGAGCGAATATATACGTAAATCCCACAATGTACCGGTATTGTCATGTCACATCGTATGTCCAGCGAAATACAGGCGTATAGCCATTGGCGAAGAAATAGATAAAACGCTGGAAGAAGCGCGCGAGGAAATCGGCGGGAGGCATGGGCTGCGGTTTTTGGAGATGGGGGCGGAAGGGGATCGCGCGCGTTTTCCGGCGCAATCAGTTCCCGCATATAGTCCGACAAAGATGGGGGCGGCGATAAAAAGCGCAATTGCAAGAGAAACGCTTGCGAGGCATCCGGAAGCGAAGGGAGCGCCATGGGGAGGGGAATTGTGGGCGGATGGACATTTCACAAGCGCGGCAAGCGGACATGGAAGCGAGCGCGTGATAACAAGCCATGTCGAATCACAGGGGACGGCGGGACATTGCAAACGACCGCGCGGGATAACGGACGATTCGCAGCCATCTTTGTTTGACTGATTTTCAAACAAAGGCCTTAAATACCCCGCCTTGGGGCGAGGATTGTTTATTGGGAGACGACCCGGAGGACGCCGGACACAGTGACGGTGCGGCTTGTTTTTCCTGACAAAACCACGCATGACTACGAAGTGGATGCGCTGAAGGTGTTGGATCAGAGTCTTGAGGCGCTCGACTGGCGGGGGATGGCGCTGTTGTTCCCGTTTTGCTTGTTGAAGTTCCGCAAGGAGGCGGGGAAAGCCGGAGCGACCGGGGAGGCTGAGGGAATTGGCTGGCGAGATGAAGGGGATGTTGCGAGAGATGGAGAGGTTTTTGACGGACGAGGTGAGGGATGGGAGGTTGAGCGTGGGAGACGGG
>JAITIK010000122.1 GCA_031279555.1 Treponema sp.
GATTCCGGCATCGGCAAGGTAGTAGGCGATTTTGTGGCCGCCAACAATATGCCCGTGATTGTGGTCGCGTTTATTGTCGCGCTTGCGGTGCGCATTTCCGTAGGTTCTGCGACCGTCGCCATGACTATGGCCGCAGGTCTCATCGCAGCTATGCCCGGCATCACGGCTATTTCGCCCATTGACACGGCCTGCATCGTCATGGCAATCGCGGGAGGCTCCACCTGCGCAAGCCATGTCAACGATTCAGGCTTCTGGCTGGTCAAGTCGCTTTTCGATATTGATGAAAAGCTCACGTTCAAGACATGGACGGTGATGGAAACCATCGTCGGCGGAAGCGGCTTTATCGCGGCCTGTATCATTTCCATCATTTTTTAATCTTGATGCGAGAGGAACCCGTATCACTTGAAAACAGGAGCCGGTTTCAAAACTTCAGCTTTGAAGCCGGCTCCTGTTTAAGCGAGAACGGCATTTTCCTGATGGATCATTCGCATCTCAACGCCCGCCGCCGCAAAACCCTCTATCATCAGCATTGTTATCCACAGGCAACGGGCTTGACTGGGAAGCGCCGCATCAATTATCGTATGAATCTGTTCCAACACTAATCTCGAACCGAAAGTTCGCGTTTTGGAATAGTCTCAATTGATTATTACATGGCGATCTGCTACTATAACCAGCATGATGAACATGGAAAAAAACGCAAAAAAAATAATCTACAACGCAAAAGTTTATCTGCGCCGCCAGGAATTCGCGCAAGCCGTACTGATTGAAGGCGGGCGCATCGCGGCCGTGGGCGCGGACAGCGATATACTAGCGGACGCCCCTTCGGACGCCGTACGCATAAACGCATACGGACGCCTCCTGCTGCCCGGTTTTTACGACAGCCACCTCCACCTCATCGGCGTAGGACTCATGGCGCATGTCATCAACTTTTCAGGACTTTCTTCCCTGGAAGAGTGCGTCGCCTATGCGCGAATTGAGATTGCGCGTAAAAGCCCTCCCCCAGGAATTATCAGGGGAGACGGCCTGAATCAGGAAAATTTTATCGGGGAAAAACGCTTCCCGACGCGCCGCGATTTGGACAGAATCACCACCGAACAGCCGCTTTTCATAACCCGCGTGTGCGGACACATCGGCTTTTGCAACAGCAAGATGCTTGAGTTGCTCGGTCTTTTAACCAGCGATTCTGGAACCGCTATAGGCGCCGCCACCGGCGCTATGACCGCCAGCGCGGTTTTTCTTGAAGGAGCGGAGTTTGACGAAAATGGCGAACCTAACGGCATATTGAGAGGCGGCTGTCTCGCGCAGGCGCGGGAGATGCTCCCCGCCGCGACGGACGAGTTCTTGCGCGGCAATCTTGCATACGCCATGAAATGCGCTCTTGAAAACGGCGTGACTGCGGTTGGAAGTTGCGACATCATTCAGGCGCACACCTTCCAGCGCATTGTTGCGGCGTACCATTCGATTTACTGCGGGCAAAAACCCAATCTGCGCATAACGCTTCAAAATGGCGTGGCTGATGATCCGAAACGCCTTGACGATTATATACAAAACGGGCATGTCACCGGCGCCGTACTGGAGGAATCCTACCTCAAGATAGGTGCGCTCAAACTGTTTGCGGATGGCTCGCTTGGCGCGCGAACCGCGCGTATGAGGGGATCCTACCACGATGATCCGCTTACACAAGGCGTGCCGGAAATGGATTGGGCGTTGCTACGCGAACTCATTGAGAAAGCCCACAAAAACGGCTTGCAGGTTATCGTACACGCCATAGGCGATGCGGCCATTGAAGAAGTGATCAAGGATTTTGAGGCGCTCGGAGACCCGGTCAATTCGCTTCGGCACGGAATCGTGCATTGCCAAATCACCGACAAGGCGTTGCTGTCCCGTATGGCAAAAAGCAACTTATTGGCGCTTGTACAGCCCATCTTTCTATCGAACGATCTGTATATTGCGGAAAGCAGAGTGGGAGCGGCGCTTGCGTCCACATCATACGCTTGGGGAAGCATGGAACGGCTTGGCATCCGCGCAGCCTACGGCACCGATGCGCCGGTTGAGCCGCTCAATCCTCTGCTCGGCATCGCCTGCGCGGTCACCCGCAAGGACCTGTCCAAAAATTATCCAGAAAACGGCTTTTGCCCCGAAGAATGCGTCGATGTGTACACGGCTGTGGACAACTACACAACAGCAGGCGCATACGCCCACTTTGACGAAAACCGTCTGGGGCGCATACAAGCCGGCTATGAGGCGGATATGGTGCTCCTTGACAAGGATATTTTTACCATACCGCCTGACGAAATCCCTTCCGCCCATGTCCTGTGGACGATGATCAGCGGAGAAACAGCGTTTGAACGCCAGCCGGTTTCCGAAGGCGTTCCGAAACCGGCTGATTGATAACAAGCGGGCTTGTATTGGCGCCCGCAGACGCGCTTCCCGCCCTTATACGGGGCGGCGCGTCATTTCACCAGCTTCAACATCCCGTAGCCCGAAGTGTCCGTGGCGGAGCCGCCGGTCAGATCATTCCACATTGCGACGCTTTGGCGCATGCCTTGGGGGGAAGCGCCGTTTATCTGGACGTCAAACCCGACAAGCGTTCCGTTTGCGGGTTTAATAGTCCTCAAGGGTATCCGCATCGCCACGGTATACGCGGCGCCTGAGACAATGGCCGCCGATTTAAAGCCGCTCTTTGCTGAAGCGGGGTTGAAACTCGCCTCATTGTCGAAATTCACCCTATACTGACCATCGTCTTTCTCAAACGCATTTGTTTTGCCGTTGTTTTCATCAATAAAGACCTCAACCGAATCCTGTTCCGCCGGATTTGCGTTGGTTTTGTTCATTACGGCGTTATGCACAGTAACAAGAACGTACAGGTTTTTGTCGTCCCACAGGACTCTCGCGGTTCCCGTCGCCCCCTGCCAGGCCGTAAGATGCTGATTCACGGGAATCTCTGTCGCGCTGTTCCAGATCGCATCATTGCCATCAAGTTTCGGCGTACCGTAATGGGCTTCGGCTTGTTTCGCCGCGCTTTTTGCGCCGCTTTTCAGATTTTGCGCTATGAACACATCGGGGTTAAGCGCTCCGAAGAACGCGGGCTTCGGTTGAAATTCCGCGTCAAACATGGCCGGAGATCGTTCCGAGCGCCAGCTTGAATCGTCATTCAGCCCCCACATGGTCACTCTCGCTATGGTTTCCGCGTGTTTTTTGAACACGTTAAAAAGCCGCGCATATACGATGCCCTGGCTTATCCCCTGCGCCTCGGTCAACTCGTAATCCGTTCCAGCCTGCACATCAAGTTCCGTAACGCTGACTTCCACACCGAGCGAGCTGAATCGTTCGATGGAAGCCTCCACATTGGACAGGTTGGTTTGAAGGTTGTAATGTCCCTGCATGCCAATGCCGTCTATAAGCGGCCTGCCGCCTGCATTCGGATATTTTTCGTTGAGTTCCTTCACCATATTGTAGACGGAAAGCGCTTTATTGCGGTTGTCCAGATTGTAGTCGTTGTAATAGAGCATGGCGCCCGGATCCGCTTCCCGCGCGGCTCTGAACACGATCTCCACATAATCGGGTCCTATTGTTTGATACCAGCGGGACTGGCGGAGCGACGCCCGCCAGTCTGCGGGATTCGCTGAATTGTCGTTGATCGCCTCGTTCAAAACATCCCATGATATGACCCTGCCCCTGAAATGTTCGGCTACGGTTCTCGCGTGGGTTGTAAGATTTTCAATAGCCTCTTCACGGGATACGCCTTCCTCATTCATCCATGCCGGAGACTGCTGATGCCACGCCAAGGTATGCCCGTGCATCTTCATGCCGGCTGCGAGAACGGCATCCACAATGGCATCCGCCTGCTCAAACCTGAAATCCCCCTTGTTCGGCTGTAATGGCTGCGGCTTCATGGCGTTTTCCGCAGTCGCCGCGTTGTGGTGCGCCGTCAATATGTATGTTTCATCTTCCGATAGATACTGGCGCGGCGCGACGTTCCCGATGAGAAAATAGCTTTCATACACGGTTTTAAGCGGCGTGATCCGCAAAGGCGGCGCAACAGCTTCTTCTGAATCTCCGGAGCCAGACGGCATAACAATTCCTCCTTGGTGAGTTTGAGCTTGCTTTTTAAGACACGCGCTAAAAAGCAAGGCGCCGCACAAAAACAGCAGAATTGTTTTTGAAATTTTGTCAGGTTTACTCATAATCTTTCCTCATATAAGAATATAATGTGAGCCAGTTCCAAAACTTCAGTTTTGGAACTGCCGCTTGCCCGTGGAGAAAATTGCGCAAGCTATTGGTGTTGGAACTGGCTTATATTTTTTATTATATTCGAACTCATACGCCTGTCTATAGGGAAAATTTCTTTGAAACTTTTTTATATTGTGATTTTTTACACTTGACAGCGCGCATAATTTCATAGCATAATTACTGTAATTATGAAAATAGCAATTTACACAGACGGCGGTTGCCATGGGAACCCTGGACCTGGCGGGTGGGCATATACAATTGTGGGCAATAGAAAAATTCTCGCCCAAAAATGGGGCGCGGATGTGTACACCACCAATAACCGTATGGAATTGGCCGCGGTGGCAAACGCTTTGGAAGCCATGCCGGAATTGTTGGGCGCCTTAAGCAAACGTTCGCATGAAATTTCGGTGTACACGGATTCGCAATATGTGCAGAAGGGTATCAGCGAATGGATTTTCCTGTGGAAAAAGAACGGCTGGCGCACTTCGGAAAAAAAGCCAGTGAAAAATCAGGATCTATGGCAAAAATTAGACGCGCTCGCCGCATCGATAAGCTCGCTTCCCATAAAATGGGAATGGGTGAAAGGACACGCGGGGAACACCTACAATGAAATCTGCGATAAAATGACGCAGGACGCCATTGAGAGCGTCAAAAATTCGCGTTAAAAATTTATTCGAATTTCTCTTGTCTTTTTGGTGAATATTGAGTATCCTCTAAGTTAACGACTGTTCGTTAACTTCTATGACACGGGAAGATATTATCACGACCGCCTTTCAAGTTTGGGGGCGGCAATTGTACCAATCCACCAGTCTCACCGCCATTGCGGATGCGCTCAATGTCAGCAAACCCGCGTTGTACCGTCATTTCAAAAACAAAAACGATTTGCTTGACGCCATGCATCGGCGCTTTTTTGACGCTTACACGGCTTTCATCAAGCCCTTCTACGATACGGCTGTTACAAAACAAAAAAATGAAGGCATCCTTATTATAATACGGGCAATGACAACGTTTTACGCGCGGAATGAGGATTTTTCCATCTTTTTCTCGATTCTGATTTATGGGAACAGGGCGATGAAGACCATGGAGCGGCAGCTTCAGGCGCGCGGCGTTGATCTGACGCGCTACTATACAGAGCATTTGCAGATGGGCAGGTTTGTCGTCGCCACCTTGACGTTTATCCTCGCCTATTTTCATAAACACCGGTCGCTGGCAGGATGTGGGAAAACACCGGTCGCCGATGAGGACATACAAAAACTAACCGATCTTACGGCGGAAATAATTCTGTACGGACTGCGATCCGAAAAGGCGAAAATAGAAGCGCTTGATTATGAAGGCATTGAAAAGAAAGCCAAGTCCGTACCGGTCGCGGGCGAAAAAAACCATCTTTTGAAAGCCATAGCCTCGGCGGTTGCGAAATCGGGTCCGTGGGGAGTCTCCATAAAAGAAATAGCGCAAAAATCCGGCTTGTCAAAAAGCTCCCTGTACTGCCATTTTGAAAACAAACGGGACATGATCATCAAATTCTTCATGAATGAATTTGAGCGGCTTATTACGCTTGCGGAACAAGGGAAACGTTTGTCTGAAAACCCCGAAGAGCAGTTGTATATCATAATAAATGTCATTGCAAATTACCTTCTTTCGGATCCGGACATCCTCTCCGCCCTGGATTGGCTTAAAACGAGAAGGGCGATCTCTCCATTAGGCAAGCAAAACCAAGTCATCGGGGGGGGGGGGGGGTGTCCCACGGGTGGCGCCGAATCCGGCGTGCTCCATTTATCCGCCCTTTTTGCGGATTTAATCCCCCGGAACGAGTATT
>JAITIK010000134.1 GCA_031279555.1 Treponema sp.
TATCGCTCATTTTATCAAAGCGATCAAAATAACGTTGCTGAAGCGTGATTTTGGGCGATATTCAGGTGGGTGTACGCCAGTGATGTTGCGATCCGCCCCCTCGGTGTACGCTGAATGAGACCCGCCTGGATAAGGTACGGCTCGTAGTAATCTTCGAGGGTTTCAACGGCTTCCCCTATGGAAATGGCGAGCGTTTCCGCGCCCACCGGCCCGCCATTGTACCGCTCAATGATCATGCGGATGATTTCACGGTCGTACCGTTCAAGCCCAAGCGAATCGATCTCAAGCTGTTCAAGTCCGTTTTCTACAATGTTTCTGGTGATGGAAGGCGAATTTGTCACTTGGGCGAAGTCCCTCATGCGTCGGATAAGCCGGTTTGCCACGCGGGGCGTCCCCCTGCTTGATGTGGCGAGGAGACTTACGCCGTCATTTTCGACGCGGACGTTCAGGATGCCGGCGGAACGCCGCAGGATGGCTTCCATGTCCGCCTGTTCGTAAAAGGAGAAGCGGCACGTTATACCGAAACGGCTCACAAGCGGACTTGAGACATTGCCGGCTTTGGTAGTGGCGCCTATAAGCGTAAACCGGGGAATGGGCAGCCGCATAGTTCTGGCTCCCGGCCCCTGCCCAATGATCCAATCAAGTTCGTAGTCTTCCATCGCAATATAGAGCATTTCCTCAATGGCAGGCTTGAGGCGGTGAATTTCATCAATGAAAAAAACGGAGTTTTTGCTCATGGTGGTCAAAATGCCGACCAAATCCTTTGGCTTGTCCAAAGCCGGAGCCGATGTTACCTTGAAGTCAACGCCAAGCTCGTGGGCGACCACTTGAGCCAGCGTCGTTTTTCCAAGACCAGGGGGGCCTATCAGAAACAGATGATCGAGGTTTTCCCTGCGCGCTTTCGCAGCCGCGATAAAAACCGTCAAATTTTCTTTGATTTTTGACTGTCCGAGAAATTCGGTTATGTTTTGAGGGCGGAGCGTTACATCCCGCTCATCTTCCGACAAGGGTTTTTCGGCATGGAGAATGTCCGCATCGTTATTCATGCCGCGTGGAGCGTTGCGCGCAACGCCGCGTGAATGTTCGCCCCGCTTTTTTATTTCTCCCATTTGTTCCCTTTCTTTTCATTTTTCACCAACGCCCTCAACATGTCCTCCTGCAATTGCAGCATAGGTTCGACCTCCCCATTTTCCGGCGTTTTTGCCACATGCCCGCGGTGATCCATGCCGTTCAGGTGGAGGACGCCGTGAAGCAAAAGGCGGCGCAATTCTTCTCCAACGGAAACATGAAAATATCCGGCGTTTTCTTCAACCATTTCAAAAGAAACAACAATATCTCCGGGCAGGAAACGTTCGCCATCCATTTCGCCGAGGGTGAATGACAGCACGTCAGTCGGTTCGTCTATGCTCCGAAACTGCCGGTTCAAGGCGCGGATGCCAGCGTCTCCGCAGAAAACCACGGAAAGATCCCAGTTGTCTTTTCCAAGATAGGCGAGAGCGTCCAGAATAAAAGCCTCCACCTCCGTTTTTTTTAACCATGACGGCGGGAAAACGGTCTTTTCTCCTATTTTTTCGTCCTGACCTTCCGGCATGACGATTTCCACAGTGTTCACCGGCAGGCATCCTCCTTCACCAAGTATATACAAAAATCATGCATAATTCAAGGATAATCAAACGCGCTCCAAAACGCGACATTTAGGTTCGGCGAACTGAAGGTTCGAGAGCGGCGCATAAACCGAATGTTCCAGTGAAACAGGATAAATCTAAGACTGCTATTCCAAAAACCGCCGCCTTGAAGAGTGTTAACGAAGTCCGCGTTTTGAAACCGCCTCTTATCCTTGGAGAAAATTGCGCAAGCTATAAGCGCTTAACTTATAAAGAATGAGCGATTTTCTCCCAAAGCCTGTCAAGCGGTTTTCAAACTATTCAAACTATTTAAAGGATATTTTCGAAAAAACGCCGCCCTTCATGGAAACATGCGTGTTTTCTATAAGTAACGGCGTTTTCGCAACGCCTTTTGAATGGGGACGCTTCATTCGTTGCCATTGACACGGACAACCGGATACGGTACATTTAAACCATGCTGAACGTAGTGTGTTATTCTGAAACCATCAAAGCGCGCGCGCTCCGCTTTAATGCCGGAGCGGGCGATCAGGATTTCGCGCGCCGGATGTTCCAGTCTGTCTATGCGACGAAGGAAAGCGGCGTATCGCCGGGACGCATAGCCGCAACAAAGAGAGCGCGGAGCTGATATGGGCGCCTATTCCGTCACCGAAATAACCGATCTCATCAAAGAGAGTCTTGAAGGCTCCTTTTCCGCGATCAACGTGGAAGGCGAGCTTTCAAACTGCCGCCCATCAAGTACCGGACACCTCTATTTTACCCTTAAAGACGCGGCTTCCTGTATTTCAGCGGTCATGTTCAAAAACCGGTTCCGCAGTCTTTCTTTTGAGCCGAAAGACGGTATGTTGCTCCGCGTCCATGGCAACATCTCGGTGTACAACCAACGGGGATCGTACCAGATCGTGTGCGATGAAATGGAGCGAACTGGAGAAGGCGAGATGCTCGCCCTGCTTGAAAAGCGGAAGCGGGCTTTCGCAGCCGAAGGTCTGTTTGATGAAGACAGAAAAACGCCCATTCCGCGATTCCCGCAAACCGTGGGCGTGGCAAGTTCTCCAACAGGAGCCGCAGTGCGGGATATTCTCAACATTTTACGCCGGCGGGCTGCGGGCGTTAACGTGATTGTCTTGCCGTGTCCGGTGCAGGGAAACGACGCCGCGCCGATTATTGCAAGGCGCATTGAACAAGCCAACCGCTGGAAACTTGCCGACGTGCTGATTGTGGGGCGCGGCGGCGGCTCCCTTGAAGACCTGACGCCTTTTTCTGACGAGGCTGTTGTCAGGGCGATAGCGGCGTCCACGATACCCGTTGTGAGCGCCGTTGGGCATGAAATCGACTGGGCGCTTTCGGATTTTGCCGCAGACCTCCGCGCTCCAACTCCGTCCGCAGCCGCTGAACTGGTGAGCGCAAACCGTGAGGAGACCCTGAGCGCGGTACAAAGTATAGCCGAATTTTTGGGTGAGACCATAAAAACCCGCCTTGAAAGGGCGCGGTTTCTGGCCAAGCCATTCAGCGCCGAGGAGATGGAGTACCGTTTTCGCGCCATATTGCAGCCGCGTTTGGTGCATTTCGATGATGCAAAGGAAGAGCTGCTCATATCGTTTGGCAACCGGCTCGCCGACGTCCGAAAAAGGCTTGAGCTTGCCAAACGCACCCTTGAAGCGGCGAATCCGGAAGTTGTTTTAGAGAAAGGCTACTCCATTGTCACCAACACGGAAACAGGCCGCGTTGTCCGCGCAGCCTCTGATGTAAAACCCGGCGATATTCTCGTTGTCAGACCGCTGAAAGGGGAGATCAAAGCGGTTGTGAAGGAATAGCGCGGGGACCTGGTTAGAATGGAAGCTGAAACAGAATCGTTTGGCGATTGACGCTAAGGGAAATCAAATCTCAAAAAATATATTCTAGCGGGTTCTCCGCTTGATATAAAAAGCTCAGAATAATGGAATGAACCTCCCCCCCTTCAGGGCGGGGTGTCTTGTACGTGGTACATTGTTTACGAGGTTCGGCGAACCTTCGGTTCGACTGTAAGGAAATTATGTAACTGTGGGGTCTACCGCCATTTTTTTGTTGACGACGCCAACTCTAACCGCCCTGAAGGGCGAGGTATTAGCCCCCCATTGCGAATAAAAAACGGAAACAGTGAAGCGCTGCCCTTGACGGGCGGTTGCGTAGGAACCTTCTTTGCCGCCCCACGCGGGAAAAAGCGCGGATTCGGGATGCTTCGCTCGCCTGACAGGTTTGTTTTACGCTTCGCCGCTAAAGCGTCCATCCTGCGGTTTGCCGGCCCGGATAAGGGCTTTGCGGCGGCGTATACGCGGGCGTCGTTCCGCAGGAACGCGGCCATGGCCGCTAAACTGCGCCGGAGCAACGGCGCGGGAATGGAGCGTTCCCCAGCTACACTGGGGCGCGGAATGACCTGGCCATTGCGAGGCCGAAAGGCATTTATGCCCCGAAGCGCCCGACATGAATGGCGGGCGTATTTTAATTTATTGAAAAAAGTCAAATCGTATGCCAATATCAATAGCCCTAAATGTTATATTTTGAAAATCAAACGATTCTTTATCTTTTTCTGGTGGAAGATCGCCAAAACAGTAAAACAACGGTATTCCTAATCCTATATATGGCGTTATACCAAAATTTCCCTTACGAAATCTAAATCCAACATCAACTCCTCCAGTTATTCCAATACTATGAAATACATTGTCATTCCCGACAAAAGGAAAATTCCACCCTATAGCAATTTCATTATTTTCATTATATATCCAATACATTTTTCTCCATTCAATATGACCGTATAACCCCCAGAAAAAACCACTTTGCCTTTCTTTATTAAAAAAAGATCGATATTGAGTTCGTAAAGCGAATTTATCGAATCTAGCGAAAACACCAAACCCCAATTCTTTTTTATTATTTGTTTCCATATTTAATTCGAAACACAACCACATGTTTCTTATGTCAGAGGATCGTTGTTCTCCATTTTCATCTTGTGGAGTCAACGCCCAAACGACAAAACCAACAAAGGTTATAGGATCTGCTGATATTGAAAAATTTTGAGCGCATACATTATTAGACAATCCTATTAAGGCAATTATAAGAAAATGTTTTCTTAACATTGATGTCTCCTTTGATTAAGACTTCCTGGTAAAAAATATACAAGATTTTAACTATTGAGTCAACATATTTATTCTTTTTATGCCGCCAAAGATGGCGGCATTTCCATTATATTTTTAGCGCAAATCGCGCATAACATTCCGGTTGTTTGCGACGGTTTGGCCGCCCGAACAAGCAAACGCGCAGCGTTTGCAGGGCCGGCAAACTATAGGCGGAGCGCGCCGCGGGAATGTTCGCCAACAAAGTTGGCGCGTGCAACGGAATGACCTAGGCGCGCGGAACCCCGCGGGCATTTAGGCCCCGAAGCGCGCGCATCCCTGCCATGCGCAGTACCCCCGCACTCCATATTTTACTATGATATTAGAGGCTTTCCCAAAATTTCAGCTTTTGGGAAAGCCTCATTATTCATGCCATTATTATTTTTATAATTGCCGCGCCATAATTAAAAAATGCCTTGCCAAAAAAAATGTATCATGCTTTGCGACATATTCTCCAAAAATTATTTTTTGTTATGATCAGTCGATAAATTTCAAAATTTCTCGCCCCATGAGCAAACCGCCCGCCGCCTGGCGACGGGTGTGGGGCTGCTGTTTTTGAGAAGTTTTTTATTTACGGAACTATGGCATGGAATATGGGGCACCACGGGCCATACCCGTTTTCTCCGGCGCCATTTTCTATGCGTATGTCAAAATACGCCGTTTTGCCTGAATCGGCGGAGTTGAAGTTGATAATGTCCTTCTTCCGTTTTGTGGCGAATACAATCGGCAATTCTTCGGGCGATGCGGGGGCTTTGATCAAGTCCGTTCCGGCCGGCTCAACGCCGGGGGGCGGCAATACGCCATAACGCACTTGATAGCGCACGTCGGTATGCGGGTCGGCGAGGGCTTCAGTGCCTTCGGCGTATTTGTAATGGAGTATCAGCATCGCCGTACCGGAGCGTCCGATTTCAGCGGTCATTTGCGCCTTGGGCGTTCCCCGCGGGCTTCGGGTAGTGTCAGGCACTTTGAGCAAAAGGGCGGTATAATCCTCATCTACCAAAGGCGGCGTTTTGAAGTAACGGTCTTTGATGAACCGCAGTTTTTCCACCAAAACGCCAAAAACCCGCTGGCACTCGGTGGTTATAGCGGGGGTGCGGTCGGCGGAAAGAGCGGTTTGCAGGATTTGTTCCGATTCCGTGATGGAAGCTTGCAGTTCCGGCAGGATATTCGTAGGTATCCCCCATGCGGTTCCCTTGTTTTGAATGGCGGTCGCCCATACTTTCGCCATGTTGAGTTGACCTTCCCGTGTTCCGGGCAGCCAATTTGCCATAAAAACCTCCTTTTGCGCTATATAGCTCGTCTTATATTTATTATCGGCTGTTTTCTTCGTTTTCCAGCCTATTTTTACCCGAAAACGGCTCATTCTCTGGTAAAAACAACCTATTCATATTTAAGAATGAGTCGTTTCTAATCAAAAGCGATCTATTCCTAACTAAAAATACGTCATGTTACAGCATGAACAACCCATTCTTAATCAAGAACGACCCGTTTTTATATACGGATGATCCATTCCTAACCAAGAATGACTCGTCCTACATTAGGAATGAATCGTTTCTGACTAAGGATAACCTGTCCTTGATCAGGAATAGGGCGTTTTTCATTAAGAACGCCCTGTTTTTATATACGGATGATTCATTCTTAACCAAGAATGACTCGTCCTACATTAGGGATGAATCGTTTCTGCCTAAGAATAACCCGTTCTTGATCAGGAATAGGGCGTTTTCCCGCTCCAGCCATGCTATACACGTTATCCGAAATGGGATATTCTTTCAAGGGGGCGTGAAATGGCTGATAGTGAGTTTGAATCTTCCGTCAATAAACTGCCGCTTGGGGATAATCTTGAGATATTAAAGTCCCTTGACAATGAAAGCGTTGATTTACCTTGACCCGCCCTTTTTCAGCAACCGGAATTACGAGGTCATCTGGGGGGACGCGGGGGAAGCCCGCAGCTTTCAGGACCGGTGGGCCGGCGGCATCGACCATTACATCGCGTGGCTCAAGGAGCGGGTCGCGGAAATGCGCCGCATCCTCAAGCCCACGGGGAGTATGTTCCTGCATTGCGACTGGCACGCGGACGCTTATATACGAGTTGATATTTTGGATAGGATTTTCGGGGGAAATAATTTCAGGAATGAGATTATTTGGGATTATAAAGGGTGGGCGCACAAAAAAACGTCTCATTTTCCAAATAAGCACGATACAATCTTTTTATATTCAAAATCTGATAAAAATACTTTTATACCCTTTTCAGAAACATGGACAAGGGAAGAATATGTTGCAAAACGAAAACAAAAAATTCATATTGATGAGACCGGCAGGGAATATATTTTTGATAAAAGAGGAAATGCGGGACAACGCCGTTATTTGGATGTTGCGTTAGCGGATGGGCAACCCATCACAGATGTTTGGTCAATCGGAGTCCTTGCTTCTTCTTCCAAAGAACGCATCGGCTACCCGACGCAAAAACCGGAAGCCCTTTTGGAACGCATCATCAAATGCGCCGGCGACGAAGGCGAGATCGTTCTTGATCCCTTTATGGGCGGCGGCACGACGATTGCCGTTGCGGATAGGCTTAACCGGCAAAGGAAGCCAATCACCATTATTCGCCATTTTTAGTCCTCCATCGGCATTTATGCCGCGCTGACTGCGGAATCTTTATAGTCTCCCGTCAGGTCTTTACGGTGGACTATAACGTTTGCTTCGTCTCCTATCGGGTTTGCATAGGGGGCTATAGAGCTTGTTTTGCCTCCTCTGGAATCGTTAGCAGTATGGGATAACGCCCGAAATTGTCAAATGTTTCAAGTAAAAGTCTGCTGTCCTTCAAGATGGGGCATTTTGACACACATTGACTGTTTGTCTGAAAAGGAATATCCTGTCTTTAAGTAAGACAAAAGAAAGAGGCTTTGATATGGCGAATAAAGATTTGCATGACGCAAAAAAGGTAAAGAATGACGAATTTTATACCCAACTCTCCGATATAGATAGGGAACTGAAGTATTATAAACATTATTTTAGGGGAAAAACCATTCTTTGCAACTGCGATGACCCGCGGATAAGCAAGTTTTTTTATTTTTTTTATTCAAAATTCCACTCCCTCGGCTTGAAGCGGCTTATTTCTACCTGCTACAAAAACCTGAACCCCGATTTGTTCAGCCAGAACCTCGACGAACAGGCCGTCTATTGCATTTACGACGGCAAAGACCGCGCCAACGATGTAATCACGGACTATGACACGTTTATCAGACAGAATGAATGGGGAATTTTTAAAGGGGACGGTGATTTCCGCTCTCCTGAATGTATCGACCTGTTGAAGCAGGTGGATATTGTTTGCACCAATCCGCCGTTTAGTCTGTTTCGGGAATATGCGACCCAACTTGTCAAATATGAAAAAAATTTTATCATCATCGGGAATAAAAACGCGATTACCTATAAAGAAATATTCCGCTTGATTAAGGAAAATAAATTATGGGTAGGGTATACGCCGATGGGAGCGGATATGCTGTTTGATGTCCCCGATGATTTTGCCAAAAGCGTCGTAATCGGCAAGAAAGAGGGCAGTTCCTACAGAATAGTGGACGGTGTTGTAAAAGGCAGGTCGCAGGCTGTCTGGTTTACCAACTTTGACATCAAAAAGCGCCACGAGGAGATTGTTCTTTACAAGAATTACAGCCCAAAAGAATTTCCGAAATATGACAACTACGATGCCATAGAAGTAAGCAAAGTTTCTGAAATACCGCAGGACTATGACGGCGCGATGGGCGTTCCCATAACCTTTTTGGATAAATACAATCCGGATCAATTTGAAATACTTGGTTTGGCAAATGACAAAAGGGATGATAATGAAATTTTTATCAAAGGCGAGCCGTATTATTTAGATGAGCAGCATAAATCATTTGTTGGAATGGTACTGAAGGGTAAAGCGACTTATGCCCGAATTTTGATAAAGAGGAAAAAGAATGAACATTGAACTGCACGAAATTTTGATAAAAGATCTGGTAAACGGTTACGTTGACAATCATGAAGAAGGTGTATACGGTTATGGCGGCAGACTGAATATCCGCCCGAAATACCAGCGCGAATTCGTCTACAAGGACAAGCAAAGGGATGCCGTTATTGAAACAGTCCGCAAAAATTTCCCGCTCAATGTCATGTACTGGGTAAAAAACGGCGACAGCTACGAAGTCCTTGACGGACAACAGCGGACAATTTCAATCTGCCAATATGTCAATAATGATTTTGAAATAGAGGCGATTGCGTGGGACAATTTAACCAATGATCAGCAGGAACAGATATTAAACTACAAATTGATGATCTATTTCTGTGAAGGAACCGACAGCGAAAAATTAGACTGGTTCCGTATCATCAACATAGCCGGAGAAAAATTATTTGAACAGGAATTACGTAATGCCGTTTACACCGGAACATGGCTTGCCGATGCCAAACGACATTTCAGCAAGTCCGGCTGCGCCGCCTACCAGATAGGAAAAGATTATATAACTGGAAACGCAATCCGGCAGGATTTTTTGGAAACAGCCCTTGACTGGATTAGCGGCGGAAAAATTGAAGACTATATGTCCAAAAACCAGCATGAACCAAACGCCAATGAATTGTGGCTGTATTTCCAAAATGTCATCAACTGGATAAAAGTCATTTTCCCCGAATACCGTAAAGAAATGAAAGGCGTCACATGGGGTGAATTGTACAATAAGTTTGGCAAAGAAAAGTTTGATTCGGCTGAAATGGAAAAACAGATTAAAGCTCTGCTGATGGACGACGATGTTGCCAGAAAGCCGGGCATATACCCCTATTTGCTCACCAAAAACGAAAAATATTTAAATATACGAACCTTTACCGACAGCCAAAAACGGGCGGCTTATGAAAAACAGAATCGCATTTGCCCCATTTGCGGGAAACATTATGAAATAAACGAAATGGAAGGCGATCACATAACGCCGTGGTCAGAAGGCGGTAAAACCCAGCCGGACAATTTGCAAATGCTCTGTAAAGAGTGCAACAGAAGAAAAGGCAAGAAATAATGTGTTGTTGAAAGGCGGAATTGACGAAGCCGTGTATTGGTTAACTATGGAAGGTGAAGAATGAGTATTGACAACATCTCTAGCCAAATTGCTACTATTGATCGTGAAATTAACGCTTTGGAACGGGAAATTCAGAATTTAGATACTGATCTTAGCAGAAAAAGTAAAGAAGCGGCTGCGATAACAGAAAAAATATCACGAGAAAAGGATTTGAAACGATTTGCATCTCTATCAAAAGATTTAACGAGAAAAAACGAAGAAATTAATAATCTCGAAAAAAGGAAAACGCCTAAAACAAAATCACTCGCCGACAAGCGGAAGAAAAAAAGGGATTTACTTGTTTCATTAGGCAAAGAGGAGAAAAAAGAACGTGACAAGTCAAAGAACGAACAAAAAGAAATATTGAATATACAGAAACAAATAACGCGGGAGATTGAATCACGGCAGAAAAAGTCCCTTCAATCACTGGATAAATTTATGACTCTTAATACTGATGAGAAAACAGAGAAACAGTATGATGTTTTTATTTCTCATGCGCCGGAAGGTAAAGATGATTTTGTAAGGCCGTTTGCCACATTTTTAAGAGAGAAAGGGTTAAAGGTTTGGTATGATGAATTTGAATTAAAGATCGGCGACAAATTAAGACGAAAAATAGATGAGGGATTAAGCAAAACCCGTTATGGAGTTGTAGTGTTATCAAATTTCTTTTTTGCTAAAGAATGGCCCAAAAAAGAATTGGATGGCTTATTTGCTATTGAAGACAATGGGCAAGATGTTATTCTCCCAATATGGCATAAAATCAGTAAAAATGAAGTTTTAAAATACTCGCCGACTATTGCCGGTATCCTCGCGCTTAATACTTCTGTATATCATGTTCAGTATGGCGAAAAGCAGGATATGAAGGCGGATGGCGTTACAGAGCGTTTTCCAAGGATTGAACCGGAGACAGGAAGGCGGTTTCAAGATGTGGCGTTAGAGCAAAGCTCAAATAAAAGCGGTAAAGATGAAAAAAGAATTATTCAAGGAAAAGAAGTCATTGCAAAAATGGGGTGGAGATGGACGCAAGAAACTTTTGATCAACGAATAAAAGAAAATCCATATATTATTTATTGGACTAAAACAGGCCGTCCAAGATATAAAATTTATGCTGATGAATATGAAGGGCTGCCGCTTGGCAATGTTTGGGATGATATACCCGCGATAAATACAATGGCAAAAGAACGCATCGGCTACCCCACCCAAAAACCGGAAGCGTTGCTTGAACGAATAATCAACATGGCCAGCGACGAAGGCGACACTGTTCTTGACCCCTTTATGGGCGGCGGCACGACGATCGCCGTTGCGGATAGGCTTAACCGGCGGTGGATAGGCGTTGACCAATCGGCGATGGCGGTAAAAGTCACCGAATTGCGCTTGCAAAAACAGGCGGACTTGTTCAGTTCCCCTTATACCGTGCAGCTTCACAAATACGACTATGACACCCTCCGTTACAAGGACGCTTTTCAGTTTGAAAGCTGGATTGTCCGGCAGTTCGGCGGGACGCCCAACGCCAAACAGCGGGGAGACATGGGGCTTGACGGAAAAACAGGCGATGGTACGCCGATACAGGTAAAACGTTCTGA
>JAITIK010000035.1 GCA_031279555.1 Treponema sp.
CGAATCCGTCGGGACATACGGGACCGCAAGGTGTACATCATCGTTCTTTCCGGCTATGACGAGTTTGTCTACGCGCAGCAGGCGATTACCTATCAGGCGTCGGCGTACCTCTTAAAGCCGCTTGACCGCGAGGCGCTTTCCCGCACGGTAAAAGCCGCGATAACCGAATTAAGCGCGGAGCAGGGCATGGAAAACAGTTCCGCGTATGAAAAAAAGAGAGCGGTCATGGATGTCACGGTCTCTGTACGAAGCGATGGTCTTTATGACAAGAAAGCGGGAACAGATCAAACATACCATGCATTTATTGAAGACGCGCTTGTATGGATCGACAAACACTTCACCGAAAATATCAGCATGACGCAAGCGGCGAATCACGTTTCCGTCAATTACACCTATTTTTCGGGAAAATTCAAGGAACATACGGGTCTCCACTTCTCTGAATACCTGAAGCGTCTGCGGATCAACAACGCCATGCGTCTGCTTTCAATCGGCAATTACCGCGTATACGAAGCCGCCTGGAAATCAGGCTACCATGACGTAAAGTACTTTTTTAAACATTTCAAGGAAGTGGCCGGATTAACCCCGGGCGAATTCAGCAGGAGTTGCGTACAAGAAGAGTAGCGGACGGCGAAGGAGGAAGCGCTGTACGTACGCTCCGCATCCGGTTTACGCGGCGCTTCAGCGGCGCCAATTCCAACCGCGCTGAATAGCCATCCGCGAACCGGCAGGAGGCTTCTTGGATATGAGATAACGCCTTGTGTATCAATATGATACATATCCTCGTAATACTATGACACATTTGTAAAAAAATGATACGGAAAATAGTTCGTTCGTAATAAATTTGGAAACATATAGGGGCGCCGGCGGGTTGCACTCTGTCTCGTTCCGTAGGTATCAGCCGTTTATTCAATTATTTTGTCTTTTTTCTACGCCTTTTCCTCTCCTTTCTCGTGTTTTTTATAATTTAGTGTTTGGCACGATTTCTGCATATTATAAGTGTTGATGAAGGCTGGCAGCCATGACGCTTAACAGGGCGGCTGTAAACAAAGCCTCATCGAACGTAATAACGTCCGGTCATAGAACCTGACGAAACGCCCTTGAGGGCGTTATAACCAAGTGTTGCGGATTAAAATCCGCGAAGGAGTTTCACTATGAAAACCATAACCCTGTATCCCTCTCTCGAAAACGTAATGGACGATTTCAACCGGTACGTGGATTCGTTCTTTAGCGATTTCCGCGGCTCGCAGGCAACGCCAGCGTCCCGTCTGTTCGGCAAAGGCGCGGGGCTTCCCGCAGTTGATCTTCGTGATATGGAGAACACCTATATCATGGACATCGAGCTTCCCGGCTATGACGAGAAAAGCATTCAGGTACATGTTGATGGCGGCCGCCTGACCATTGAGTCCGCGCAACAGGAAGAGGCGTCCAACAAAGATGAAGGCCGTTATCTTATCAAAGAGCGCGCAAGCCGTTCTTTCAGCCGCGTGTTCCAACTGCCCGAAAACGCGGATCCCGCCGAGATTACGGCGTCGTTTAAAAACGGCATACTGACTCTTGAAATCAAGAAACGCGCCGAAGCCCAGAAACGTTTGATCCAAATCAACAGCTAAAACCAGTTGGCGGTTTTTCAGGGGCTGTCCAAAAAGAAGGGCGGTCCCCTTTTTTTTTGCTCCTAAAGACAAAAGTCATGCCATAGGTTAAAAAACTTGCCTCTTAGGAGCCGCGCAAAAATAAAATGCCTGCATTTTATTTTAATTGCTTACGCAACAATGAAATAACATGACCAAAAGGTCATGTTATTTCTGCGCGGGCCATTGGCTGTTTATGACAATTTTGGGAGAAACGCCGCAAACATTCTTGCGCTTGCAAGCTCTTTACAAGGCCAGTTTTGATGTTTCCCTAATGAAATGCAACGCTATGAGAGATACAGGACTCGAACCTGCCGCCTTCAGCTCCGGAGGCTGACGCTCTATCCACATGAGCTAATCTCTCGTATTATTTGTATATTACAATGCCAGAAATCAAATGTCAAGTAGGCGCCGGATGTATCACGAGACTTTTTCAAAACTCGCTTCGCCTGGAAACTGAAGTTTTCAATGAAATATCTCGCTAACGGTTTGGCGCGCTTCGCGCATAAGATCCCACAAAATCGCCGGTTAGTCGATTTCTTGCCGCGCAAACTGCCATCGACCCAAAGGTTCGCAACCAAAAGTTCGCAGGAGTCAAATAATCGGGATTTTTATGGTACAAAGCGCCGTAAAAATCCACACGCGCGACAGGCTCCTAGACTTGGGGAAAAGCGGTTAAACCCACTAAACCGGCCCGCTTTTCCTCCAACACGGCGCCGCAACGCCGGCGTATTGCAACGCTATAAATCCACCGCTAAATTTTGCTCTTTCAAGTTGTGTTTTTCCGCAAAACCGGTGAGTATCAAGGTGAGCGCCCCGTCGCCGGTTACATTGCAGGCGGTGCCGAAACTGTCTTGCAGGGCGAAAATGGTGAGCATCAGGGCTGTGCCGTTCGCATCAAAACCGAGTACGCTGATGATCAAGCCGAGAGACGCCATAACCGTGCCGCCCGGAACGCCGGGCGCCGCGATAGCGAATATGCCTAACAGCAGACAGAAGAGGATCATGGCGCCGGGCGCCGGGAATACGCCGTAGAGAATTTTGGAAACAACCATGACAAAGAACGTTTCGGTGAGAACCGAACCGCACAGGTGAATATTCGCAAATAGCGGTATGCCGAACGCCGCCATATCCTTGCGGAGCGTCCCTTCGTCGGCGGCTTTATTCGCGCAACTTAACGCCACAGGCAAGGTTGCGGCTGAAGACATGGTGCCGACAGCGGTTAAGTACGCTGGCCCGTAGTACTTCAGCACCTTAAGCGGGTTCTTTCCCGAATACGCGCCAGCAATGGAGTACAAAAGCGTAAGCCAAAGGTAATGACCAAGCATAACGATAAGAATGACAATGAGGAACACCGGAAGTTGCGTCGTGATTGCGCCTTCATAGGCGAGTCCGGCGAATGTACAGCCGATAAAGAACGGCAGAAGCGGAATAATAATCGTCGTTACCACAGCTATAACAATTTTCTGGAATTCATCCAAAAGCGTTATGATTAATTTGGCTTTTGTCCACACTGAGGCAAGTCCAATGAAAAGCGCCAGAACAAGGGCGCTCATCACCGTCATAATTTGAGGTATCGCAAGCTCAAATATTACCGTGGGCAATGCGCGGCTTTCTTCAACGCTGGACACGATGTTGAGGTACGGGATAAGCCCATATCCGGCGATCATGGACATAAGAGCCGCGCAAACGCTGGAAACATAAGCGATGACAAGCGCAATTCCCAGAATTTTAGACGCGCTGTTTCCCAGTTTGGTTATCGAAGGCGCTATAAAGCCGAGAATAACCAGCGGAATGGCAAACATGATGACTTGACTCAGAATCTTTTGTACGGTAATCACGATCTGCATCACCGCATCGCTAGCCGCGAGACCAAGCGCTATGCCGATTATCAACGCCAAAATCAGGCGGAACGGCAAACTTTTAAACAAATTCTTCATTTTCCTGCTCCTTTTTGCAAGTAATATTATTTGACACGGTAAAAACCGTGGAAATTCCTTATACTATGAAAGAGCGTCCGTACGCGCCGCGCCGCGTTGGGAACGCGCTCATTCTTCCAGCATCAATTGGATGATCTCTTCATCCGTTTTACGCATACCTTCTTTGCCGAGGTAACTGATGTTCTTGATAGTTTGTTCAAGCCCGCGGGCGATGATGCCGTCTCCTCCGTAGAACTGCTGCCCGTTCTTGAACATGGTGTAGCCCAGAATGCCAGCGTCCACGGACGCCGCGATCTTAGCCGCGCACGACGCCTTGGCGCCGTCGCACACGATTCCCGACACAATGGCAAGCGCGTTGACAATGGTGTGCGAGATTTCTTCCAAGCCGCCGCCCTGCAAATAGGCGATGCCCGCGCCGGCGGCCGCGCCCGCGCTCACCACGCCGCAGTAGGCGGAAAGCCTTCCGATGCCGGTTTTCAGGTGAATGGTGATGAGGTTTGCAAGTACAAGGGCGCGGCTCAACTTCTCATGCCCGACGGCAAGCTCTTTGGCGTACTCAATGACCGGCAGGGATGTCGCCATGCCTTGATTGCCGCTTCCTGACACGATGACGACCGGCATTTCACAGCCGTTCATACGGGCGTCGGACCCTGCCGCCGCCGCCGCTTTTGCGCGTACTTGAACGCTGTTGCCGTAGTTCTTAAGCAGAACTTTGCCGATATTCGCTCCATAACCGCTGATAAGCCCCTCTGTGGAGATCGCGGAATTGCACTCAATTTGGCGATCTATTATGGAGCGCACATCGTCTATGGCGACCGTCTCCGCAAAATCTAACGCTCCGGCGACATCCAAAAGGCTCCGATCCGTCTCCTCAGGCTCTTGAGAATCGGTTCGCTCGAAAATGACCGCCCCGTCTTTTTCGACACGCGAAATATTGGTATGAAAATCGGTGATTCTCACTTTTGCCGAAGAAGACCCGGCAAAAACGGCGATCATGATGTCGAAAATCTTGCCGGTCTTTGCCATCCGCACATCCATCGGCGTCTTTTCCAAAAACGCTTTCGCCGCCTCCTTTTGCGCGGCGTCAATTTCGGCGATAACCTCAAGTTTTTTATCGGATTGCCCGGCGACAATGCCTATCGCCGCCGCAGCCTTTATCCCTTTAAGCCCGCCGGTATTCGGCACTACAACGCTTTTAACATTTTTTACTATGTTTCCACTGACTTCTATGCAGACCCGTTCGGGACAAGCGCCCAATGTCTCGCGGGCCCGCGCCGCCGCAAGCGCAATGGCGACCGGCTCGGTGCAACCCATCGCGGGAATCAATTCTTCCCGCAAAATTTGCAGATAATTTTCATAGCGCGGATCGTTCCTGTTCATTTTCCCTCCAGTAATGTCCTACTTTTGACAGATTAACACAGCATATTAATAATTGCAACCATTTTTTTATTTTTTTTAGAAAAAAGATTTGTAACTATATATATAATAATATATTACAAATGTAATTACTAATAATTCAATGTTATAATACCAATTCATTTGGTATATTTTTAACAAATAAGATTCATAGGCATTTCTTTCGCAACCAAAACGCCGCGCGCGGATTTCGATCCGCTTCGGCGGCGCTCATTTTACGCCGATATATAGAGCGATGGAATTAGTACTGACAACAATTGGCGTCGTTCTCCTCTGTTTGGGGCTTTATGTCCTGCGTAACCGGGTGAAGAGACTGGGGCGGGAAACGCGCCTCTCTAGGACGGCTGAGGAGCCGCGCATATGCAAACCGGCAGCCGCGCCGGTAAAAATCGTGAAAATCGTGAAGCCCCCGCGTTGCCCCGTCTGCTCCAGCATACTCAACCACGGCGAGCGGGTGAAATCAATTGCGATCTCATTTGCAAACGGCGAAAAACTGTTGCACATAAGCGGCTGTCCGCACTGCCTTTACAGAGAAGAAAAGCGTACATGTCCGGTTTGTTCCGCAGAAATTACCAGAGACGAAATTCTTACGGCAAAGATGACCATACAAGACGGCAAAAACAATGTGAAGATTTTTGGCTGTTCCCATTGCGCGGGAAAAGCCGCGTCATGGATGTAATGCGATGACAACGCGGCTAACAGAGACGCTTTTGCAAATCCGCAACCTCCAGACGCACGTCTTGCTTGTCGCGGCGCAAGCGCCACTCTGTTTTTCCGGCTTTTTCAGCGAAAAACCGGTCATGCGTAACGAGGAGCGCCGCTCCTGAAAATTCGTTGATTGCATCGGCGAAAGCGGATACGGCGAGGGCGTCCAAATGGTTTGTTGGTTCGTCCAGCGCAATGAAAGCGGCGCCCTGGAGCATGGCAAAGGCAAAGAGGAGTTTCCGCGCTTCGCCCGGACTTAACGATTGCGTTGTGAGCAACGCTTCCGGTTCACTGCCGAGCCGGTATACAACGGAAAGCGCGGCGCCGCGATCTTCATTATTCAGATCGTGAAAGCGCCGCAACGCGGCGCCGCGATCTTCAGCCGAAAGCTCTTGACGAAGACGCCATATTGAGCGCGGCGGAAGGGTGACAGCCGAAAGAATGTATTCCATAAAGGATGTTTTGCCGCAACCGTTGTCGCCGGTTAAAACAATGCGGGCGTCGTTTGGTATTTCCAGCGCGGGATGGCGGAGGGTCAGCGTGTTTCCCGCAATGGCTGTCGCGCCGGCAGGGAGCGCGAATAGTACCGGACGCTCCACTCTCTGCCCGCGCAAGAACGCGCCCGTCTTCCGCAACCCTTTCACGCGGATGCCTTCCAAGCCTGACCGCTTCTGCGCCAAAACGCTTCCCAGCGCCGCCGCTTTTTTCCCGCCAACGCGATCTCTGCCGGACAAGCGGGCAAGGTTGATCTTTCCCCGCGTATCGGAATCATGAATATCCAAGCGAGTTTTGGACATCCGCGCCTTCTTTTCCTGCTCCGCGGTACGAACCGCGTCTTTTTGGGCGCGCGCCAGTGTTTTCACTGCGGCGGCAAGCTTCTGTTTTCGTTCTCTGAGGAACGCGCGTTCTTTTTCAAGGCTGTTGAGCGCCGCTATGGGACGCGCCGCAATCAAGACAGCGCGGCTACCCGCGTCGCTCGCGCTGTCTGCGGGTTCCAAGATTACCGTGGCTGCGCACAGCTTGTCCAGAAAATCCATGCTGTGAGACACGATGACGCCGGCGCCTTCAAAACGGGAAAGCTCGTTATACAGCAAATCCATAGTAGAAGTGTCGATATGGTTTGCCGGTTCATCCAAAATCAGTACTTCCGGCTTGCGGATCAACACATCGGCTATGATGCAACGTTTTTTCTCGCCTCCGCTCAATGTGTCCCAACGCTCCGCCCAATCATCGCCGATTTCCAATCGTGACGCCATTGAGAAAAATGCCGGAGTGTTCAGAATGTCAGGATCAGAAAAACATTCCGGCGCCGTCTCCATATCTTGAGGGCAGATCAGCGCCTTTGGAGCGGATATAACGCCGCTGTCTGGGGCAAGCTCGCCGACAATCAGTTTGAGCAGCGTGGATTTCCCGCTCCCGTTGGGTCCAATTAAGGCGGTCCACCCCTGTCCAAACGTAAGCGACAAACGCGAAAATACCGGCCTTGAATCGTAAGAAAATGAAATGTCTTGCAACAATATAAACATAGTTTATAATGAGCATATCTAAAACATGCGCAAGATACAAGTAAGACGCGCGTGTACGCTAAATGGCGAGTGGTGGAAAAAGAAAAAACGCTTGACCGCCGCATGAAAGTGGAATACCTTCCATAGTGGAAGGAACTATTCCATTTAAAGGATACCAAACATGGTATCGGCGCGTTGGTTCGTCTAAAAAAGGGAAATTGCCCTTGCTGGTGTCGCATGGAGGCCCCGGATTCCCTCATAACTACGAAGTTGTCTATTATGACCAAATCGGTTGTGGCAATTCTCCCGCTACGGAATATCCGGATCTTTATTCGATGGAGCTTTTTGAAGAAGAGCTTGCGAATGTGATTAAGGGGCTTGATCTAAAAGAATTTCATATTTGGGGGCAGTCGTGGGGCGGCAGGCTGCGCTTGGATTACATGATCACTCAAAAGCCTCAAGGCGTAAAGAGCATCGTTGTTTCAAGCGCTCCTGCTTCAACGCCGCTCCTTGAAAGCGAGATCAACCGGCTGGTGAGTTGGCTACCGTCCGATGTAATAGCCGCCATTGAAAAAGGCGTGAAAGAAGGGCGATATGACGCTCCTGACTTTCAGTCCGCTTCAAACATCTACTATAATCGTCATGTGGGTGCGCTTGACACAATGCCGGATTATGTGGCGTATTCGTTTGAACATCAAAGCAAAGTGTATGCCATTATGCAGGGTTACACCGAGTTTATGGTAATCGGCAAGCTCAAAGACTGGGATGTTACGGAGCGTCTGCATGAAATAACGGAACCCACACTGCTTATATCCGGCGTTTCGGATGAGATAACGCCTTTCCAGGTGAAGCAGGTGTACGACCGCATCCCGCAATCCGAGTGGCGCCTTTTGCCGGGAACGCGCTCGATACACACCGAACGGCGCGATGAGTACAAGCAGCTTGTAGAAGCGTTTTTGAGCAAGCAAGAGGCAGGCTGGCCATCAATAGCCGCGACAGCCGCGTCCGTTATAACAAAACGCGATGGGGACTTTGTCTCCGACGCGTTCTGGCCGTGCGTACGAATTCCCTCTCAGTACCAGCGCGGAAATGACATGACATTTTGGTCATGTCATTTCATTATCGCGCAAGCAATAAAATGTAGGCGTTTTGTTTTTGCGCGGCTCTTACTCGCCCGCCCGCGTGTCAGCCTCATACCCGCCCGCGTGTCAGCCTCATACCCGCCCGCGTGTCAGCCTCGCACCCGCCCGCGTGTCAGCCTCATACCCGCCCGCGTGTCAGCCTCGCATCCGCCCGCGCGCCGGACTCGCGCTCGCCCGCGTGTCAGCCTCGCGCCCGCCCACGCGCCGGACTCGCACCCGCCCGCGTGTCAGCCTCGCGCTCGCCCGCGCGCCGGACTCGCACCCGCCCGCGTGTTGGACTCGCGCTCGCCCGTGCGCCGGACTCGCGCCTGTCCGCGTGTCAGCCTCGCGCCCGCCCGCGCGGCGGACTCGCGCCCGCCCGCGGGCCGGCCTCGCGCCTGTCCGCGGGTGAGCCGCAGCCCGGCCGGGGGGTCGGCCGCGGG
>JAITIK010000051.1 GCA_031279555.1 Treponema sp.
TTTACAAAAAAATTTTTTAAAGGTGGAAACGGTTGGTTTACGAAGACGCGCAACCCCCAAAAAAGAGCCTAAACAAAACCGCGAAAATATAAAACACGTTTGCCCCCCCCCCCCCCCCGTATGTAGTCAGTCTCACATGTTCCATACATTATCCTATTTATAATTACGCTTTTAACCGCCGCGCCGTTTCTCTCTTTCCTCTTGGTCTACCCCGCGCTCAAAGCGCGTTGCGGAATGCGGATTATCCGTATCCATATATCGTATGGGAACCGCGCTTCTGGCGCGGATTCCCAGTCGCTCTCGATGGCGGTGTTCCAGCGCATAATTACTACGCCACTTTCACAACCGCCCAGTTGAAAGCCCTGAACAGCGCAGCCGATGCCAAAACTTATTATTTGGTGGTAGAAAACGCCTCCGGCGGATACAGCCCATTCGAGTCCTTCACTGTAGCCGCTGGAAACGTGACGGGCTGGTACGAGCGCGTAGCGGGAGACGTGTATTGAACGCTCACTGAGCCTCCTATGTAAAAGAACATAAAAACCATGTAAAAATCGAAAGCGGGTTTGGCACCCGGCAAGCCCGCTGGCGGATCGTCCGAAAGACGATCCGTTTTTTTATATTTGTGAGGCGTCCGCGAGGGATTCGTACATCGGCGAAGAGCGGCTCAGGGCGTATTCCCGCGCCGCCGCCGCTTCTTCTCTCTTGCCGCGCATGACGCGGCGTAGAAAACCAGCGCGAGCGCCGAGGGGACGCCCAAAAGAGCGGTAGGCGGCAGGCCGCTTGCGCTTTGCGCCATGATGCCCGCGCGTTCAACCAGCGCAAACACAAAAGCCGCGGCGCCAACGCCCCACACGTTGCGGAACCCAAGGTACACGGCGGCAAGCGCTATCCAACCCCGTCCGGAAACGCCGCCGGGCGTATACGCGCCCACTCGCAGCATGAGGTATGATCCCCCAATGCTGGCGAGCATGGCCGCTATCGCCCACGCCGCGATCTGGTACCGCGCCGAATCAACGCCGCGTTCTTCAGCCGCCGCCGCCGAAAACCCGGATGCGCGGAGCCTGAGACCGAAGCGCGTCCCATAGACAAGAAAAGCGGAAAGAACAAAACAGAGCGCCGCCGCGGCGGCAAAAGACGTTTGAAGGGAACCGGCGCGCGCGGGGATTTCAAAAAAAACTTCGTTTCGCAAAACGCCTTTGGTACCGAACCATATCTGCGAGAGGGTGTTGGTGAGTCCGCCTGCGGCGAGGTTCAGGGCAAGCCCCGCGATAAAAGGATTCACCTTGCTCGCCCGTACAAAAACTGCGGAAAGAAAACCCAGCGCCGCGCATACAAGCGCGGACAGCAGGCATGATACAAAGATGGAATCTGTTTTCACCATGAGACAATAAGTGAAGAACGAGCCGAGGCTCATAAACCCTTCAATAAATATGCCCAGAGAGCCGGCTAATTCCGTCCATAACGCGCCGAGAGATGCGAACAACAAGGACAGCGCAGAGTCTAGCATCGGGATTCCCGCATGGTTTTACGCCTGGCTTCCAGCCAGGCATCCCGCCAAATGCTCCGCATTATTCCTGTAATACGAGACTCCCATTTCGTATGCGGGCGATCATATCCGCCTGCTTTTCGCGGATGGTTTCGCTGACAGCCGTTTTATAATCAGGGTCGTCTTCAATAAAGTCAACGTACCCTTCCGCAACGCCCACGATATCCGCGGCGCCAAAGGGAAGGGAGCCTTCCAAAAAGAGCAGCGTTTTCTCGTACGCCAGCTTGTCCTGCCTAATAACGGAGCTTCCCACCACAGTACCGGGGCGCGCCGCGTAGCCGTTGCTGTCAAACCAGACAACCTTCGCGCCGCTCTCGTTGGCGGCCTGCACAACTCCCTCGTTTGCGCCGCCCGCAATGCAGAGGATCGCCTTCGCGCCACGCGCGATCATGTCTCGCGCAAGCGACGCGGCTTTACCCGCGTCAAACCAGTTGCCGACTACGCGAAAATCGACGGTAAAGGACGGATCAACGGCTTGAACGCCGCGGATATACCCCGGCATGATGATCTCATTCATGGCCGGATACTCCTGACCGGCGACAAGCCCCACTTTTGTTCCGCCGAGATCCCGCGCTTCCAGCGCGGCGATGTACCCCGCCATATACGCCTGCTCCGTCTGATTGTACCGCACGGTGTATATGGCGGCGTTGCCCGCAAGATTCCCGTCAAGCAGAAGAAACTTCTGCTTTGGAAACTTCGCGGACACCGACTCGGCGATTGCCGGAAGCGATGGGTTTGAAGACACAATGAGGCTGTAACTGCCCGAAGCGGCCATTGAGGTGAGGATCGTCTCCCATTCCGCCTGATTATAACCCGCTTCAACCACCCTGACCGCGACATTTTTTTCCTTTCCAGCCCGTTCAACTCCCTGCGCCAGCATCTCATAGGTCGCGCTGCCCGCCATAACTCCCGGAATAAACACGCCGATAACCATGTCCCCGGCGCCCGCCGCATTAGCGTCCGCTGCAGCAGCGGCATTCGACGCCTGTTTCGGTTTGCCGCACGAGAAAAGCATGACGATTCCGGCGCATAAAACGATTGTTTTTATCGCGGTTTTCCAGTGTTTCATATATTCCTCCATCACACATCTGGTTTTTTGTTTCAATTTGACGCCGCTCTTTCACCATCCGGCATTACATGTCTTTCAAAAAAGCGACGTAACCTCTGTACGCGGTCCACAAGTCTATTTTGCTGATCACCTCGAAAGGAGAGTGCATGGACAATACCGGTATGCCGCAGTCAAGCGCATCAACGCCCAGATTCGCCGCGTATTGAGCGATGGTGCCGCCGCCGCCCTTGTCAACCTTGCCCAGATTGCCGAACTGCCACCGGACGTTGTGTTTGTCCAGAACAGCCTGCGTTTTTTGCAAGAATTCCGCGTTGGCGTCGCTGCCCCCAACTTTTCCCCGGACGCCCGTGTATTTTGAAAGCGCAAGCCCTTTTCCGCAATAGGAAGCGGTTTTCTTGTCGAACACGTCGCTGAAATTGGGATCGTACGCCGCGTTTACATCTGCTGAAAGCATGGCCGACCTGTTCAGCGCAAGCCGCAGATCAATATCCGAGTAGTTCTCCACGGTCTGTGAACACAAATATGCGATGAAGTTTTCAAAAAACCGCGATTGAGCGCCCGTATTTCCCATTGAGCCTATCTCTTCCTTATCGGTCAGGAGGCAGACTGCGGTTTTTTCGGGCGTTCCTTCCGAGCGTTCAAGCGCGGCGCGAAACGCGGCGTAGGCGCAACACCGGTCGTCGTGTCCGTACGCGCCGATAAGACTGCGGTCGAGTCCAACGTCCCGCGCCTTGTGAGCCGGAACGAACTCGATCTCGGCGGACGCGAAGGTTTCTTCGGTGACGCCGTATTTCTGGTTGAGCAGATTGAGGATCGTGAGTTTCACCTTATCCTTCACCTTCTCGTCTTTGAACGGTTCGGATCCGGCAAGCACGTCAAGCTCTTCGCCCCGCACAAACTCGTTAGCCTTCTTCTGCATCTGATCCTGCGCCAAATGCGGCAGCAGATCGGTGATCACGAACACTGGATCGCTTTCCTCCTCGCCGATGCAGACGGTCTGTTTTTCTCCTTTTTTATTGAACATAACGCCGTGCATGGCGAGCGGTATGGTCGTCCACTGGTAGTGCTTGATTCCGCCATAGTAATGGGTGTCAAAAATGGCGAATCCGCCGTCTTCATAGAACGGGTTCGTCTTTAGATCGATGCGGGGCGAATCAATATGGGCGCCCACGATGTTCACCCCTTCTTTTACGGCCGCGCGTCCGACTGCCGCGAACACGAGGGACTTCCCCCTATTGTTCTGGTACACCTTGTCCCCGGCTTTCAGCTTTTTTCCCTGCGAAAGCGCGGTTTCAATATCGATAAAGCCTTCTTCTTTCAGGATGGAAAGACATTCCGCATTGAATTCCCGCTCTGTCTTGCCTTTATCAATAAATTTCTTGTATTGTTCCGCAAATTCTGCGATTGCGTCCTTGTCATTTTCCCCAATTGTCTCCCAGCACGACTTGATTTCAAATGTCAATTTTTCCGCAAGCCGCTGTCCTTCCGTCTTTTGTTCTTCCAAAGAGAACCTCCTGTAACGTTGAGTTTTATTATAGTAGTTACGCATAGGAATTTCAAGTTGTCGTCTTGAATTCCAAGAAAACGCCTAAAAAAGCCTTGACACGAACGATGATGAGGCGTATACTTTTTGAAATGATTGAAACCTTCAGAAGGAGCGCAGGTAAAAGTGAACAAGCCGTATCATTCGATTAGACTCGCCGCGTCTAGCCCCCCCCCCCCCCCATACAGCCTAAGATAAATCTTTATGCTATAAATATCTCTACTCAGAAATTCGCTTGGATTAACGCTTGTCATACATGCAAAGGGAAACCGGCGCGGTTTCCCCGTCTCTTCCCGTACGCTCCGGCGATCCGCCTGAAGCTCTTCGCAGGGGGATCTCTGTTTGAACGCGCGCGATTGCGCGAGCGGCACCCCCGCTGTAACACAGGAAACGCGCCCGTATGGGCCGTTGAACCGGCGGTTTAACGCGCCGGTTCATATATTTTGAAAGAGGACCCCCCAAAGCCGGCGAGTTCCGCCAAGAATGAGGCCGGCTTGGGAGGAGCGCCAAGCGCATCGCCAGTGTACACCGTTTCACGCGGAATTGCAATGCGTTTAGCCCTCTTTTTTTGGAGGACAGTTATGAAAAAGAAACTGTTTTTTGCGGGAATGCTGGTCTGCGTACTGGCGTTCGGAATGATCGCCGTTGGATGCGGCGGCAATGAGGAGGAGCCGAATGCCGATCCTAAAACAATCGTCATTACCGGTCTTGCTGACAAGAGCGGTACGGTTATGATTATGGTTTTCAGCAGTTTAGACGAAGACGGACAAGTCGCGGGTGGTTATGGTACAATTTCCAACGCTTCTGTTGAGCTTCCCCTGTATGTGTATGAAAGCATCCAGGATGAAACGCCGTCTCGTTGGACTGGCAATGGGTCGTATTACCTCGCGTTCATGTTCGATGAAGATGGAGATGGAGCCTCCTATGTCTTCACAGACGGCAAGACACTCGAAGCTGATATGGCGAACTTGCCAAAATACTCCATCAACGCCGCGAAGTCCACCATTGCGTTCGCCAAATTCAAAAAGTTCGGCGAATAACAAGCGGTTTGCGGCTGGACATCCTGTCGTAAACGCCGTTGGCGGGGCGTTCCACACGCTCCGCCAGTTTTTGGCTCTTCATGTCGATTGTAATGTCCATGCTTTTCCATAGTGAACCCTTCAGAAAAATGCAGATGAAAGCGAACAAGCCGCGTCATTCGATTAGGCGCGGCGCAGCCGTCGAGAGACCTTCCGCGCGTGGCGGGGATTATTTGCTTTCAGCGCAGCCGCTCGCCCGCGCTTACAAACCGAGTTTTTTTGCAATGTTCTTGATGAAATTTTCCTCCAAATCCTTTTCCAGATCGTTGTATGCGCGACTCTGCGCCATTTCCAGCCTTGTACCGCTGCTTGACAAGGGCAATGTCTTTGAATAGGAAGCGCTTTCCCCCGCGTTTGCGCCCATAGGCGGTTCAATTTTTATATCAATGGAAGGGCGTATCGCAAAAACCGCTGGAAATTTCTCTTCCTTCAACGTCACCTTGACGGTAACATAGTACCCCGGATTGTTCCATGTCTCGCTAAAACCAGCGTCCTGTAACAGCGACTTGACTTTCAGAGCGATGCGTTCGGCCGCCTCATTGGCCGGAACCATCAAGGCAAAAGTTTTGGGAATGGCTTTTTTAGTGGGACGCCCGATTTCTTCAAGCGCGGCGTCTGAAATAGCGAAGCCCGCGGACCCAAGCTGCGCTTTGTTTATGGTTGAAACAAGGCGCAGCTTTACGTCAACGCCGTCTTTTATGAGAGAAATATCTCCCTGAATCAAAGCGTGTATGGAAGGACCGGATCCGCCCCTTCTGGACGCGGTGGAAATATCGGCCACCGAGTACTCAAGTACGATATGGTAACTCGCCTCATGGTCCGCAACGGCGTTATAGATTTCGCTGATTAAGAATTCCGCCAGAGTCTCATCTATCTGCGCGTCCTTAACCGCCAAGCGATCAACGCCTATAAGAATCTCTTCATTTCTTACCCTTTCGGTTAATCGGGAAGCGGCGGCGCGAACGCTGTTTTGCAGATCGTTTTGCGGATCATCCGAAAATACCGGAAAAGAAAGAAACAACAATAAAAACAAAACCGCTGGTGATTTTTTCATACGCTTTTTCCTTTTTTCTCCTTGCCATTCTCCCTTCTTCGCATCGGGACACCCCGCCCTAAAAGCCGCGTTCTACAGGGCGTGAGAAATTGTTCCGGTTCAACTTCGACCAACAAAGCTCGCAGCCGCTATCATTGTCGATCTACCCTCTTCAGACTCACCTGTCACCCTTTAAAGGCCGCGCAAAAATAACATGTTCCGCATATTATTTCTGCGCGGCTTCTTAATACGATTTGTGATCGATGAGTTTTCCTCTCGCGTTAAGGCGGACTATCTGAGGATCCGCCCAATTCCCCCTGGCGTCTACATTTGCGAATGCGGCTATGAAACCGTAGTCAATCGCTTTTTCTAAAGATGTTGCGATTGTTACGCCTTGAATGCCTTTTATGGGCGCAAGCCACCGCTCGCCGCCCGTTTTGACATCAATGCTGTGGAGAAACGGCGTCCCCTCGCTTCCATATTCGTCCATAGCGTTCATAACGCCGCCCAGTACAATGGCGTCCTCGTCAAACGCCGCGCATTGATACAGGGCGTTTTCTTTTAATTGGGCGTTTTGCTGCCAAATCATCGCGCCGTTTGCAGCGTATTTGCGAACCACCGCAAAACTTTTCCCGGATCTGAATTCCTGCCCCATAATATAGAAATCGCCGTTCGCGTCTGACAGCGCCTGCGCAACCAGAAAATTATTGATGACAAAGCCGCCGCCTTTGACGGCTCCTGTCGTGTCAACAAAGCCGACAAAAGTTGTGTCGTTCCCGCAATCTCCGGCTGCGATATAGACGTCGTTTTTCTCATTATAAGAGACCGTCCGTATTGTTTTCCAGTTTCCGCTTTTAGAAGCGCTTTTAAAATCCTCCGGCAGCGTTTCCCAGAGGATTTCTCCCCTGTTCCCCTTGTCAGAGACTTCCGCGAGATACGCCCCGTCGTCTATTCCATTGGATCCGGTCATTCCCGCGACGAGATATGTCGTCTCATTTCTCCGCGCAAGCGCGTATAATCTCGCGTACATCGCCCCTCTTTTCTGCCGAAAGGGAATTGTCCATATAAGCGTGTCGTCTAACGAGCGTTTTTCCACAACGCTTCGGGGCAGGACTCCCCCCGTATACCCGGCGGTTATGTAGGCGTCTTCCGCCTTGCGCAAGGCGGCTATCACGGCGCCGGCGTTGTTTTCCTGATTGGAGCGAGCGGCGGTTTCCTCGCCCGCAGCGTTGAGCGTGATCGCCGTAACGCTGTTCGCGGAAGCGAGAACTTTTACGCTCCTGTCCCCATACTCCGCGAAGACCGGCGGATACGCCGCATCCGGCATGCTCCTGCTCCATGTGGGTTCGCCTATGCGGGTGAGCGGGCGGACGTCGGTGAGAGCGGCTTGTTTGCCGTCGAATTCGTAGGAATAGAGGAAAGAAGGCTTATACGCTACGCTCTCCAATCGAGCGGCGGCGTGATATAAAGAAATATCCCTAAACATATCAACGCTTCCTTTATAGACGCTAGTTTTATTAATGTTAATGGTATTGTCTTGAGCGCCCGGCTTGTCAGGATCGTAGAAGGGAACAAATGAGTTTCCCCGCATTAAACTTACGGTTGTTTTGCTTTTATTGGAGAAAACAATATACATATTCCCATTTCGCAGCCGGTTGGGCGGCGGAATAAGGATTGGATCCGGGGATTCCGTTGTCGTTTGAACAACAAAAAAGACCGTTTCATCTATTTGCCCTTCCTCCACGACTCCTTCCCCAACCGGTATGTCGTAACGAGGGTAAAAAACAATTTCATTGCCCGTAACCACGTATCGCGCTTTCTTTGTTTCTCCGGGTCGCAGTTCGCACACGGCTCCGCCGCCATACGAATCACGGCGGATGGAAACGTTGAAACCCGATATATTCGTAAAGATTGCTTCCCGCCGCCCTTCGCCTTCGGCGTCTCCAGATAGAGGCGTGTTGGACGGAGGCGTTGAACATGCGAGAAGCAATCCGAATGTACAGGCGGCGAAAGCCGCCCAAAAAACCGCCTTGTTCATCTATACTCGTTAATAAGCGTAATATCAAGCGAATCCGCGTCATAAGAAGTGGGCTCGCTTACTTGGTATTCCAGCGTAAAATCGGGGAGCAACACTATGGTGTACACATATCCAGCTTTGAAAAGCAAATCTTTGTTTACCAGAATAACATTGCTTTCCCCCCTGCGGGTGTCAATATTTAACCCCGGAATTTTAGCTTCCTTCTGCCGGTGCATATCCAATTCATATGTTTCGGTACCGCCGGAGTTAATCATAACATTGCCTCTCCCGCTTGTTTTCGGCGCTGTCCCCTCCCTGAAAAACGCTCCGTTGTTTGAGGCGTTTCTCACTAAAACCGTCGCTACAGGCGCCGTAATATCAGGCGTATTCGGTTTCGGGAAAACGACAAACGGCACGTCTTCGCCTGATCCCGGAATGATGGGGCGCATGCTTCTTCCCGCAGCCAAGTCGTTTGTGGTGATGCTTTGCAATTGTTTCTGACCGTTGTCATAATAGACATAGGTTGGGAAATAGGTATACCCATACGGATCGGCGTTTAAATGTATGGCCTTTTTTCTTTGGAAAGGAGGAAGCGTCGCTATCTTATCGCCGACAGGACTGTCAAGACGGATTTCAAGCACCATGCTTGAATCATTCTCGAAGTATATAATCGCGTCGCCGCCGACACGGGAGTCAATGGTGATGTTGGTTTTTTCATCCCGTTTGGTTTTATCGTATGTAATTAAGCGGGAATATATCACCTCGTCTTCGGGAACCGCGCTTCCATACTGGCGGTACGCAGCTTCCCTGACCGCACGCAACAGAAATGACCCGCTCGGCTCCGGCACATCGTCAAAAACATCAAATGTTCTCTTCGCGCTTGGCCCATTGTGAATGCCCCCAATGATGCTTCCATTAGCGATGCTTCCCGCAAATAATATCAATGAATCATTAACATTATTGGTTACCGTCAATATGCCCGTCGGCTCGCTGTTAAAATTTACATTGACTTTCTGGGCTTCTTTAGCTGTGGAAATTTGCATTCCGCTTTGTATGCTCCCGCAACCGCCAGCCATAAGCGCCGCCATTACTATGACGACGTTTCCAAAAAACACCTTTTTCATACATTTCTCCTTAATTTCAAGAAAAATTTTTAACGGTCAAAACGCCATGTTACAACCGTCTTATTTTTTCACAAGCGACGCTTGTGATGTTCACGCTGTCAACCGGTTTCCACGAGATTCGCGGAAACTGGAAACGCCTCGAAACACCTCCGCAAGGAGGCGTCTGCGGCGAATACGAGAAAATAGGATATGGCGGCTGTAAAGGGCGAGGAGATTCATTCATCATAACATCCTATACTATAGTTTCCGGTGGATGATGCGCTGAACCCTTCGACTTTCAGTATAACATACCCTGATGACGATGCGTAGAAAGATTTAATACGCACTTCATCGTTCCTTACGCCTCCATCGGTTGGACTGAATATTTCCGCTCCACCGCTTTGCCATGAAGCGGACACCAGAATGTCGCAGAGTGAACTATCGTAATCATAATCTTTCCATACAATATTGCGCGTTGTTCCCGCTGTTACATAAATACGGTAGTATTGGGATGCTCCCGCCGAAAGGGTGTAAGTGTGCCAATAAGTGTCATTGATGTCTATATAGGAGACGGACGTTGTTGCATACCCATAACTGCTTGACATGCTGCCGACGCCACTGCTGTTATACGCCGCCACTTTGTAATAGTAGGTGGCGCCGGATGACAAGGCGGTGTCCGTATACGATGTACTTGTTATGTTTGTCAGATAAGTATAGGAACCGTCTGCGCTTGTTGCGCGGTATATATAATATTCCTGCGCCCCGGTTACGGCGTTCCAGCTTACCGTGATGCTGCTGGAAGACGCGGCGACCGCGATTACCGACGAAGGAGGCGATAGAAGCGCAATAAGCGTAGTTGCGGAGACAGATATCGACTGTTCGCCAGCGCCGACGCTGTTTCTCGCGGCGACTTTGTAGTAATAGGCGGTATTGGAGGACAACCCCGTGTCAGTATACGACGTTCCGGTGATAGCGGCGGTTGTCGTCAGTTTGGCATACGCGCCGTCAGCGGTTGACGAGCGGTATATATAATATTCCTGCGCCCCGGTTACGGCGCTCCAGCTTACCGTGATGCTGCTGGAAGACGCGGTGACCGCGCTCACCGGTGAAGGTACATCCGGAATGGTAAGCGCGGAAACGGCTCCTGACTGTTCGCCGGCGCCGCCGCTATTAGACGCCGCCACTTTGTAGTAGTAGGCGGTGCCGACGGACAAGCCCATGTCAGTATACGACGTTCCGGTGATAGCGGCGGGCGTTGTCGTCAGTTTGGCATACGCGCCGTCAGCGGTTGACGAGCGGTATATAAAGTATTCCTGCGCCCCGGTTACGGGGTTCCAGCTTACCGTGATGCCGCTGGAAGACGCGGCGGTCGCGCTCACCGGTGAGGGAGGCGCCAGAAGCGTAGTTGCGGAAACGGCTCCCGACTGTTCGCCGACGCCGCCGCTGTTAGACGCCGCCACTTTGTAGTAGTAGGCGGTACGAGGGAACAAGCCCGTGTCAGTATACGACGTTCCGGTGATAGCGGCGGGCGTTGTCGTCAGCTTGGCATACGCGCCGTCAGCGGTTGACGAGCGGTATATAAAGTATTCCTGCGCGCCGGTTACGGGGTTCCAGCTTACCGTGATGCCGCTGGAAGACGCGGCGGATGCGCTTACCGGTGAAGGCGCGCTTGGAATGGTGACCGCAGAGACGGCGTTTGACTGTCCGCTCTCGTAGTCAGCGTTTTTCGCGGTGACCTTGTAGTAATATGAGGCGCCGTTGGGCAAGTCCGAATCTGTATACGACGTTCCGGTGATAACGGCGGGCGTCAGTTTGGCATACGCGCCGTCAGCGGTTGACGAACGGTATATATAATATTCCTGCGCGCCGGTTACGGGGTTCCAGCTTATTGTGACGCTGGTGGAAGACGCGGCGGACACGTTCACCGCTGAAGGAGGCGCCAGCACTTTCCCTAGTTCGACTTTGCCGGAGCCGGATAGCGCGACAAGCGTCCTGTTCTGAATGGTATACCGATCCTCCCGTATGGAAATGGAAACATTGTCAATCGAACACTCAACGCCCGCGTCTTTACGGATAAAGGTTATTGTTCTCCCCGTTTCAGGCGGCAATGGTACGCTCTTTGATGAAGTTCCTTTTTGCAAAAAAGAAAGATTGGCTGTTGTAAACGTCTTGCCCGATATCCGTACATCTTCCAAATCATAGCTTGATTGATTGTCTATGATAAAGTCCACCGAATCATCTTTTTCCAGTGTATCACAACCCGAAAAGACAACCGCGATAATAACGGCCGCCGCCGCGAAACAAAAAAAATGGTTTTTCAACATGGCATTCACCTCTTCATTGCTTTTTTCAGAAGCCAAACATATACCCGATGGAAAGCATAACATTATGCATCCTATAAATAGATGATTTCTTTTCGACGGTCTGATGGTACAACAACTCGCCGTCCGTTCCGGATGCCAACCGCGATCTGCCCCCGTCAAAAAAGTAGCGGGCGTCGAGAAACACGATGCCGGGACCAGCTTTCATTCCCATAGCCAAACCCACCAAAACGCCTCCAAAAGCTTCAAAGAAAATGTCCTTTTTATCTCCTGAACGGGAAATCGTCCCATCATCATAGACTCGTTCCCACTCATAGCTTCCCCATGCAAATTTAAGATACGCTCCTATGAAAGGCGACACAAGAAAACGCTCGCCAACCCAAAAAGTGGGCTTGAAAAGGAGCGGCGCCACTATGTCGCTCATGGTTACGGTCTGCCAGTCTTTCTCATAAGACCACTTCATCTCACTGGTGAAAAAGATGAATTCCGCTTGTATAGACGCCCAGCCGGTCGCCTGCCACGTGAATTGCCCGGCCCCGTTAAAAGATATCTGAGACTCGGCTTTGCCATCTTGATAAGAACTGTTGGCATCTCCCAGGTCGAATATATTCATAACCGCGCCGCCTCTGCCGCCGAAATAGACGTTCTTTTCTTTCCATGAATTGTCAACGGGCAGAAACCGCGTGAGGCTCCTGTCCGACTTTTTTATCTCCTTGACGGGCGGCTGCACTCTTCTTCCCGATTCAACATGAGTCGCCCTGACGGTAAGGTGGTACACATCGCCGGCAAGAGCGATGTTTCCCAAAATGACATAATCCGCGCCCATCTCACGTCCAATCCTTTTTTGCATATCCTCCGGAACAAAGCCGCTCTCTTGAAACTGCAATTCCCTGGCGAGCATGTCACGAGTTTTTTCATCGCGTTCCACTGCGTGAAACACCCCATCGCGTGTCAACTCTGTGGTTAAACTGTCAATGATATGCTGAGACAGCTTGGGGTATTCCGATTCGATGTTGGACACTACAATCACCGAATCTTTCGCTATCTGTCCCCGAAGAGAGGCGGCAATCTCACGTATGGCCGTATCAAGCGTAACGATGTCCGCGAAAACAAGTCCGCCCGCCGTTAGCATCAGCATAAAAATCAAGAATCTTTTCATATCGTCCTCCTAAAATAGTGTGGCGCATAGATCAATTGAGCGCGCCATTTTGTACAAGCGAGAAAAAGCCGCCGCCGCATGAGCGGAGGGCTTCCAGCGGTGATATACGCCGCTAAAACGAGAAAAGCCGCAGTTAGTTCTTCAAGAAGATATCCCCAGCTGACATGAGAAAATAGGTTATTTACAACGTTAGTTATTAGCGGTTCATACGGGGGGGGGGGGGGGATACTATATTATGGATGTTGGTATAATTATTCATAATCTACTTGTTGACAACCTGTTGAAAACTAACCCGGCAAAAGCCGCCGGATTTTGCCGCCATTTTTGCGGCGCGGTTCTGTTTCAGTCTCCCCCTTTTTTAGTCTTAATGGAAAAGATACCACCTTTCTTTCGATTGATCAACCCCCTTGCTTAAAAAAAGAAAAATTTATTGCGAACAAAGATGCCGCAGACGATTCGGACTCCTAGCAGTTTGTCGCGCTTCGCGCATAAAATCTCCAAGAATCGACTTAAAGACGATTCTTTGCAAACTGCCATCGAACCAAAGGTTCGCAGAAGCCCAATAATCGTGGTTTTTGCGGTACAAAATGGCGCAAAAACCTACAAATGCAACAGGCGGCTAGTTTCACCTTAACGAAATTGCGGACATTGCCATTCGCCGCCTCAAGGCGGGCGCGGTTCATATATCTATTGGGTCGTACTACATAGGTCGTCCAGTCTCATGGGGCTGCAAACGGGAAAAGCCCAAAGCGCTCAAATCAAAGCTGTTGACATAGACATACGATAAGGAGGCGTATTAATGACGGAATGAGTCGGAGCGGATGTTCCGGCGGCTCGGCGGTTCAGGCGGATAGGAACTCGTTATGACAAGCTGATGTTTTCCGCGTTTATCCAACTCGCTTACGGAGGGCGGAATTCAGTAGAATATAACCTGACGTTTATACTTTCAAATGGGTTGTTATTATTAATAACAAGTTTTTTATTTTTATATATAAACCGGCGTGTCTGTATTAGCAACTATTCGCTCGCTATTGGCCGTCCGCTCAACCACTTCAATTCTGTCCGCTCCGCGTGAATCCGCGCTTCTGATGAGCTTTTCTTTTGGACGTAAAATCATTGCGTTTATGATTCCGGGCCGTGCGGCGCGTTACATCGAGGCAAACCCCATGTTCGCTACAGCCGCACGGGCGCACTGGCAAGGGAAGCCGCGACGCTGTTGAACGCCTCTAGCAACTCCTTTTTGTCTATTCCCCAGTTCCGCCCAAAACGCTCGCGCAGTTTGCCGGCTATATACATGAAGCTGTCGAAAATGTTGTCGCTTCCCGAAAACAGAACTGCGCCGCAAGCTGCGCCGCGATTCACCAAAAGCTCCCAAAAACGAGCGAAATTTTTGATGCGATCCAATTCTTGACGTGAAAGAGCGGATGTTTCCAGCACGTCATAAGGCGGAGTTTCTGAAAAACAGAGTCCGAGTTCCCCTGACTTACGGGCAAGGGGTGTTCCGGGAAGACATTTGAGGATGCCAAGCTGGATTTCCGTCCGATTTTCACAGGTTTCGGGAGCGCCGCCTCTGTCTTCACCGGACAACGCCAGCCAAAGCCGGTTGAAGCCATTTGCAAACGAGGCGAAATCTTCACCGGGAAGTCCTGCGATGAGGTCAGCGTGAATAATGGCGTTAGTTTTTTCGCGTAAAAATACGAGATTTTCCAACTCTTTTTCCGGATCACTTTCTCTGTTGACAAGAGCCGATGTCTTGGCGTTAAACGTTTGTACGCCGACTTCAAGCCGGAGCGAGTTTGGCGGAAAACGCATCAACAATGTACGCAATTCCGTAGGAAAATTTGAAGGAATCATCTCAAAGTGAACGTAACATTGCGTTTCGTACCGCGCTTGACGCGCTTGTTCCAGCCTCGCCAGAAAGAATTCCAAAATAGATGCGGCGCGGAGCCTGTCCAGATTAAAGGTTCTATCCAGAAATTTAAATGCGCGGGCGCCTCTTTGAAACAGGTCTTCCATATGTTCAAGGAAAGGGGCGAGCGGGAAAAACCGTACGGTTTTATCAAGGCTGCTCATGCAGAACTCACAGCCGAAAGGACACCCGCGGGACGCTTCCACATAGGTGAGCTTGCGGGTCAGATCCTCCTGAGTATAGAGTCGGCAGCCCGGATCAATGGCCGCAAGATCAACCGGTTTTGCGGCAATGAATTTGCCGCTAACGCTTATGGCCGATGGAATTGTTTTTACGCTTGGTTCGGCATGGCTCCCTTTCAGGATGCGCGCGCAAAGTTCGCGGAATACAATTTCGCCCTCGCCCCGGACAACATAGTCCGCGTACCGGAAAAGCGGCGCGTCTTCGTCAAGGCTTGAGGCTTCCGGTCCGCCGAGAACCACGACGGGGCGTTTCTGTCCCCATGTCTGAAAGGCGGCTTCAAGGAGTTCTTTGGTCGCCGTATGGTTCCAGATGGCGACGGAAAGTCCCAGAATACGCGGGTTTGCCTTCAAAATAGCTTCCAGTTTTTCCGAAAATGGCTGTCTAATCGCAAATTCAAGGATTTCAGCCTCATGTTCGTATTCACCGAGGTTCGCCTTGAGCAATCGAAGCGCAAGGCTGGGGTGTATCCATTTCGCGTTGATGGTCGCAAGAAGAATAGCGCTCATTTGCGTTACAATTTTCTTGCAAGACTCATAATGGGTCTGATTGTTGAAGAAAAAAATACGGCAAAAAGGATCACGGCGCCGCCTATCAACGCCGAAGGAGAAGGGACTTCACCCGTAGCGGCAAGCACCCATAGGGGGTTGAGAACGGGTTCAATTGAAGCGGTGAGCATGGCTTGAATCGCATTTATCCGTTTAATGCCGTAGGAAAAAAGAAGGGAGGCGCAGCCTATCTGGACAATGCCCATAAAGGCGACCGTAGATGTCGCGGAAAGGGTGAAGGTTGGAAAAAACAGAATAAAAAAGGGCGCCGCGAACAATGCGGTGACAATATGCGAAACCAGCATGGAGTCCGAAGGGTTTCCATTTTTTTGCATACGCATGAACACCGAATTAGCCCCAAAAAGGACGCCAGACACAACCGCCAAAATATCGCCCGCAAAGGCTCCGGTTTTCAGTCCGTCCCTGAAAAAAAGGATCATGCCTCCAGCCGTGAGCGCAAGCGCGGTCCAATGCTCCCAGCCGGGCTTTTCTTTTATAAGAAGCCACGCCAACAGGCATGCCCATATAGGCGCCGAGTATTGCAACAGTATCACATTTGCGGAAGCGGTGAGCTTGTTGGCAATGACAAAGGTGATCATGGCGCCCGCATAGCAGCATCCAGCGGTGAACATCGCCGGAACATCGGTTTTTCCTCGCATATATACAAACGCTTTTTTTTGAGGAAACAAATATTTTATCGCCAACATAAAAAGAGCCGCGATAAAACTCCGCCCGCCCGCAATGGCGACCGGATGCCAGTCAAGCAGTTTGATAAAAAGACCGGATGTACTCCAACAGATCGCGCACAGCGCAACCGCAAGCTGTCCCGCCCCCTGATGTGGAGGAACAATTTTTTGTTTTTGAAACATGGCGTCCATGATCGGGCTTTATGAAAGAAATGTCAAGCTGTTAAGCGATCAAACTGTCCAGCGTTTGCCGGGGCGTCCTGCGGAGGCTGCCATCAGCTTTTTTTTCAACCGTTTCACATTTGATAACGCCGGATCCCGCGCAATGGCTTCGCGGAGCATTGCTTGGGCGTCAGCGATCTGCCCCAGCGTGAAAAGGCTCTCCGCCATTGATCGTAGCCAGCGGGCTTCCTCTTTGGGCGCAAACCCCAGTTCAAGCATCGTTTTCATGCATGCGACCCATGTTTTGTCATCAACGGAAGGACGGAGCCTGATCCGCACCAATTCCTTGAGGAAAATTTCAACGTCAACGGTAAAATGTTTAAAGTAGGGGAGGCGGCGTTCTTCCCGCACCAGTTCAGCCAGAAGCGAAAACGCCTCGTAGTAGCATTGCCGCTTATTAAGCTCTTCGGCAAGCACATATGCGCCATCCATCCAGTCGCCGCGATCCAGATGCTGTTTCATAAAGAAGGCGAGTCCGCCTTGCGCGCGCCAGAGCGCAAGCGCCGCCGCTTCCTGTTCATGGAAAAGATCCCACAACACCAATTTCGCCTGACTCGCCGGATCATCCGTTTTTGAAGCGAGAAAATCACGATAATTGAACTCTTTTTTTCGGGCGTTATGGGAGAATAATCTATCGTATTCATGGCGGCTTGCGCCATTGGACAACGTTTTATATGCGGTGATAAGACGCCGCATCTTGGAGCCGCCGGCATTGCCCGCGACATCGGGGTGAAGGTGTTTGGCTTTTTCACGGAAGGCTTTTTTTATGGAAGAAAAAGAGGCGTCCGGCTTTACACCGAGAAGCGCGTAGTAATCATCCATACAGATTACGCGCCTATACGTTTTGCCAAGGCTTCCGCATGTTCATTTCCCAAAATTATCTCGCTTCTGTTGACAAACAAGCCTTCTTTTTCCATCACCGACATAATGTTGAGCAACGCCTTGTTGGTTCTCATGCATTTTTTGCCCAGGAATGCCGCGCCTTTCTTTCCTCCAAGCCCGCTTCCTTCGCTTAAAATTTTACGCAACTTATCCGGCAGTTTTACGGAGAAAAAAGAAAGCGTCTCAACGGCGACGGCTACGTAATCGTAGGCGGCCAACTTGAACCCGTCTTCCGTCCATGCATCGATAATGTCAGCGCGATGGCCCATCGCCTCAAAGCCCTTTTGCAAATGGACGCAATACTGCGGGATGCCGCGCTTTTGAGCGGGAACGCTCACAATTGCTATTCTCATACTCAATGCCCTCACTTGAGCTTGTTCCAAAAGTTGACGCCCTAATGCGCGTTTTGGAGTAGCTCCATGTACTATACAATAAAATCAGAGATTTTGCAAGTAAAAGTCCGCCTAATGTTTCGGCTGTATGGCGACGGTTTTGCGACCCGAATAAGAGTTTTGCGGCGGCCTCTGCGCTGGCAAAGAGCAGGGCTGGCAAAATGCGCCTGAAGTGAGACGTTGGTTCGATGGCAGTTTGCGCGGCAAGGAATCGACTAACCGGCGATTTTTTTGGATTTTATGCGCGAAGCGCGATAAACCGCTAGCCACACGGAATCCCGATCCGCCTGCCGGCGGCGTCCCCAACTTCGCCGGGGCGCGCAAGCAACCCTGTTATGCGAAGTAAAAACCATTGCGAAGCGCCCGCCACGAACGGCGGCACTCTTCTTAAATTTAATCCCTTATTATACAGTTCCTTACATAATTAAATAATTCTAATCCTATTTCAACCGGGGGCGCTTCCCAACACGCCTCGTTCTCAAAAAACGTCCCCTTCCATGATATTTTCTCCGGTTCCTTAAATACAAAATTATCGCATGTTTCCATCCTAAATATACATGGTTCATCAATCTCTGTTTTT
>JAITIK010000059.1 GCA_031279555.1 Treponema sp.
GACGGCGTAACATGGACCGCAGTAGAGGACAGCGTGTTCGGCGACGACTCCTACATCTACGGCGTCACCTACGGCGCAGGTAAGTTCGTCGCCGTAGGAAGAGACGCTGACTTTAGTGGCAAGATGGCGTATTCCACAGACGGGATAACATGGACCGCAGTAACGAACAACCCGTTCGGCTCCGACATCATCAACGACGTAACCTACGGCGCGGGCAAGTTCGCCGCTTGCGGCTGGGGCAAGATGGCGTCCTCCACGGACGGCGTAACCTGGACCGAGGTAACGGACATCCCGAACGGCATCAACGCCATCGCCTATGGCGGCGGCAGGTTCGTCGCCGTAGGTTACGATATAGTGTATTCCAACAAGCAGGAATAATCGCTGACTCCTCCATGCGGAGGAGTCAGCGCTCCATGCTATCGGCGGGTATCAAGTACGGATATGGTTCCGCGACGAAGCGACTACCGAGAGCCGCTCAATCCCCTATGGGGACAACGGCTGTCTACTTTTCTTCGTCTGGGGCAAGGAGCGGATAACCGACGAATCCTTGCTGAACCAGACGAAGCTACTGACCCACTCTCCGTCCACGCTCACGCTTCCATCCGAAGTCCGCGCCTGTTGCTTCTCCTGCGCAACGTGTTGGCAAAACAAGAAGGGCGAACTGGGTCGGGTCCCTGGAGCGATATTCAACATGTCGTCATCGGCTAACGGGCAGGCGAAGCCTGTTGGACGATGGATTTTGTTTGATGCCGCCGCTTATCTCGTCTTGACGGGCGGCGGCTGTTTAGTGTCAGACACTTACCGCTCATACATCGCCGAGGATAGGCTCGTCTAATAGATTAGATCGCCGATGTAACCGGTGGTATAAACTCCCGAACACCCATTCCATGGCCCGCTCCACAAGTCCGGCTTTGACAGGGTTCTCCGCTATGTAGTCCCGCGTCCGCAGAAAGTCCGTTATTCCGTTGATTATACGCGAATAGAACCGCTCTCCCCACACATGCCCTTTCCGCCCATGCATCTTGTTCCACGCCTTGGCGAAATTGCACTTTATCCATTGCATTATTACCGATAAAGTGCCACTCCTTCCCGGTTTTATCAAGAAATGGATATGATTCCCCATAATACAGAAATCCCACAAGTGGAAATGGAACTTCCGCTTGGCCTTCTCGACAAATGAGAGGAATAACATCTTGAATTGCGATTCAAGAAGGCTCATGTCGTCATGGTCTATTTTAGACGTAACGTGATACGTCGCTCCCTCGATGAGTATTCGCAAACTTCTCATACCTATAATACGGGATTGTTACGGGAATTACTGCAAATAAGACCAAAAAAACCGTATATGATAAAGAATCCCTGCGGCAAACTGTGGGTATGGAAAAATCGCCACTGCCCCACTGTCTGTCTCGTCTTGACCGGGATGGCGGTAAGTGTCAGACACCACTATCCGTTCCGTTCAGAGTTCAGCGGCTTGTGAAAGCCCGCTGAACATGTTGCTCAACTCACGCGAAGCGGCGAAATTACCTTTTGGCGGCTTGCTTCGACAGCAGTCTGTTCAGCCGCTTCACAAAGTCCGCGCTCTCCTTGAGTTTGACGCCTTCTACGAGCAACGCCTGATCGAACAAGACGATGGCAACGTCTTCAATGTGCGCGTCATCATCGGTGGTTTTAAGGGCTGCGACAATCGGATGCTCCCCGTTGATTTCCAAAATCGGCTTTATGTCCGGAATGTCAGTCTGCCCCATAGCCTTAAGCATCTGCGCCATCTGCATGCTGGGATCGTTTTCGTCAGCGACGATGCAGGACGGCGAATCGTGCAGGCGGCGGGAGAGCTTCACATCCTTCACCTTGTCTCCAAGAGCCTTCTTGATTTTCTCAATAACGGGCTTTATTTCCTTTTCAGCCTCTTTATTCTCTTTTTCGCCGAGTTCCTCGTCCGCGCCCGAACGGTTTACGGCTTTGAGATCCCATTCGGAGGTTGTATCGTCCGTTTTCTTCGAATATCTGCCGATGGATGGGATTACAATATCGTCTATCTCATCATCCATAATGAGGACTTCAATGCCCTTCGCGGTGTAGGCCTCAAGAAGCGGCGAAGCGCGAAGCGTTTTTTCATCGCCTCCGGTAATGTAGTAGATATGCTTCTGATCGCTTTTCATGCGGGACACATAGTCCGCAAAACTTGTCCAGCCTTCAACCGACGTGCTTTTAAAACGTACGAGTTCAAGCAGAGCGTCGCGGCTGCCCCAGTCCTGATACAACCCTTCCTTGAGCGGTTTGTTGTATTCTTGTATGAACACATCCCACTTTTCCTTGTTGTTTTCGGCAAGATTCTTGAATTCCGACAGGAGTTTCTTCACCGATGCGTTTTTTATGTTGGCGAGAATTTTGTTCTGCTGAAGAATCTCGCGGCTCACGTTCAGTGGCAAATCTTCGCTGTCAATAACGCCGCGTACAAAACGCAACCATGTGGGCATAAGTTCCTTGTCATCATCGGTGATAAACACACGCTTAACGTAGAGTTTGACGCCGGGCTTGTAATCAACATGGTACAGGTCAAACGGCGCTTTTTTCGGAATATAGAATAATGTAGTGTATTCAAGCGTCCCTTCAGCCTTGGTATGCACATAGAAAAGCGGATCTTCGCTGTCGTGTCCGAGTTGCTTGTAGAATTCAACATAATCCTCGTCCTTCAATTCCGCTTTAGCGCGTCTCCACAAAGCGGTCCCTGAATTGATGCGGTCGGTCTTAGTTTTACTACCCTTTTCCTTGCCCTTGTCATCGTACTCTTTTTCGTCATAGGTAAGGTAGATGGGAAACGCGACATGATTGCTGTACCGTTTGATGATGTCTTCAATAGACCAGCGGTTCGCGTATTCTATTCCTTCTTCCGTCAAGTGAAGGATGGCCGTGGTACCCTGCGTATCCCGGGTCGCGCTTTCAATGTCATACCCTTCCTTGCCGTCGCTCGTCCACTTCCACGCGGCGTCCTCGCCCGCCTTGCGGCTTATCACTTCGATTTTGTCCGCAACCATAAAGGCGGAGTAAAATCCCACGCCGAATTGCCCTATGAGGTTGGAATCTTTCTTGGCATCCGCAGTAAGTTTTTCCAAAAAAGCGCGGGTGCCGGAGCGGGCGATGGTTCCAAGGCTTTCAACTAAATCCTGCTCGCTCATGCCGATGCCGTTATCAGAAACGACAAGCGTCTTTGCATTTTTATTGAAAGAAAGATCGATACGCGGATCAAAAACGATGGTTTTGTAACTCTCATCCGCGACGGTCAGGTATTTGAGCTTGTCCAGCGCGTCTGATGCGTTGGAAACAAGTTCCCGCAGAAAAATCTCCCGATTGGAATAGAGGGAGTGTATGATGAGGTGTAAAAGCTTGCTTACCTCTGTTTGAAATTGTCTTTGTGCCATATTGTAAAGATACTAAAAAAATTTTTTAGCGGCAAGCGAAAGCTGTATGATGTGAGGCGCGTACCTTCAATTTGGGAGTTGTATTTTATATTCCGAATTGAAGTTGCGTAATAAACGGCTTGACTTTTTCTGAGACGCGCCGTATACTATAAAAATAAGCCAAGATGGCTCAGTCGGTAGAGCGGCGCACTCGTAATGCGCAGGTCCGGGGTTCGATTCCCCGTCTTGGCTTTTGAAAATCCTTGTAGGATAAAGAAATAGAATGCAAGGATGTATGCCTTCTGTAGAGTTGCGTGACACTGTGTAGGAACTGTGCAGTTATTATTTTTCTCTTGGTTGAAGATATGTCACGTATTCTCAAGCTTTTTACCACATCGCGCCGGTCTGATTATAAAACATTCCAGATTACTCTCAATTCGATTTGCGGACTCCCCATAAAATTTGTCAGCAACGGAAGCGCCGCAGCTTCCAAGACTTGCCCCCGGAACTGGCTCAATTTCGTCATCCGAAAAACAAGACGGCCGCCGAGGCTGGCGCCTTTGCGCTGATAGAATTCCTTGGGCTTGTAGTTTCTCCTGACGCCCCATCGCACTTTGATCGCCTCCGGAATTTGAACTGTTAGACCAAGTTTAAGCGTGATTTTTGTTCATATCTGACAAAGTTTTCATTATGGCAACGCCCATATTTTTAGTGTCATCATATCCCGCGTAGAGTCAAGCCTTTGTACCGCCGCGCTTTCGCCCATTGACAATCGAAACACAAAAGCATACCATCTCTAATATGCGAATCTTTTTAAAATCTTCAAAACTCAATGAAGTCTGTTATGATATTCGAGGGCCTGTGCTGAAAGAAGCTAAACGGCTTGAAAACGACGGGTTTCGGATCACCAAGCTGAACATCGGCAATCCCGCTCTGTTCGGGTTTAATGCGCCCGATGAAATCATTCACGACATTATCATAAACATGCAGAACGCCCAAGGCTATGGCGATTCGCAGGGCTTGTTTGCGGCGCGGAAAGCCGTGATGCACGATTTCCAATCCAAGGGCGTTCTGGATGTCGGCATTGACGACATTTACATTGGAAACGGGGTCAGCGAGCTTATTATGATGGCCATGCAGGGCCTCCTTGATTCCGGCGACGAGGCGCTTATTCCCATGCCAGATTATCCGCTGTGGACAGCCGCAGTTACGCTCGCCGGCGGGACCGCAGTGCATTACCTGTGCGACGAGGCGTCCGGCTGGAACCCTATCCTTGAGGACATAGCGTCCAAGGTGAACAGCCGCACCAAGGCGATTGTGGTTATCAATCCGAACAACCCAACCGGCGCGGTATACGACAGGACGATACTTGAGGGCATTGCGAAAATCGCCCATGAGCATGAACTCATCGTGTTTGCCGATGAAATCTACGAGCGCATTGTCTATGACGATGCGAAGCATGTGCCGATGGCTTCGATTGATCCTGAAATACTCACCGTCAGCTTTAACGGCTTGTCAAAGGCGTACCGCGCGGCCGGCTTCCGCTCCGGCTGGATGGCGCTTTCCGGCAATAAAAAAATCATTGCCAACGCCGCAGGCAATGGATATCTTGACGGGCTTGACATGCTTTCTAATATGAGGCTCTGCGCGAATATGCCGGCCCAATTCGGCATACAGACCGCGCTCGGCGGCTATCAGAGCATCAACGATCTGGTGTTGCCCGGAGGCAGGCTCAAAGAACAGCGGGATACGGTGGTCGATCTTGTCAGCGCTATTCCCGGACTTTCCGTGGTAAAACCCAGAGGGGCGCTGTACTGTTTCCCGAAAATTGATGTCAAGCGCTTTAACGTCATGGATGACGAGAAGTTCATCATGGATTTATTGCGCGAACAACACCTGCTTGTGGTGCAGGGAACGGGCTTTAACTGGAAGGAACCCGATCATTTCCGCATTGTATTTTTGCCTGATAAAGACACTTTGAAAGACGCCGTACACCGGCTTGAACAATTTCTTTTTCATTACCAACAGGATCAATGACATGATGAAATATGCAAGGCATACAACGCTGCTAATTATAACGGCGGTTCTTTTTACCTTTTGCGCCGATCAAAAAAACAATATCGCCGATATACATCCTGGCGATATTGCCGTGAAAGATGATTACACGCTGGGTTCTCTTGATTTCCCGGCGGTTGCGTCGGAATACCTCGCGCCGTTTTCAAAAGGCGTCAACTTCTCGGAGTGGTTTCAATCCTCATCGCCTCAGACGATTCCGTTTGCCACGTACACCGAGGAAACATTTGAACAGGCGAAAAGCCTCGGCGTTGACGTTGTACGGCTGCCGCTCAATCTGCACAGTTTTACAAACGGCGTTGCCGGCGGCAACGCCGCCTACACTTTGGATCCACTGTTTCTGCGTCTGCTCGATCAAGCTGTTGATTGGGCTGAAAACCATGAGATGTACCTCATTCTCGACAACCATTCGTTTGATCCGATTGCGAATACTGCGGAAGACATAGGCGACATTCTGATTCCGGTATGGATGCAGATGGCGGATCGCTACAAAGACCGGAGCAAATATGTTATGTATGAAATCCTCAACGAACCGCATGGAATTGGCGATGACATCTGGGGTGAGATTCAAGGGAAGACGATAGCCGCGATCCGGTCGAAAGACACGGCGCATACGATTATTGTGGGGGGTACAGGCTATAATTCCATCAGCGCCTTGTCCGCTATACCCGAATACAGCGATGACAACCTCATATACACCTTCCACTTCTACGAGCCGTATCTCTTTTCTCACCAAGGCGAGTCATGGGGAAGTCCGCCTAATTTGCAAAACCTGAAAGGCGTACCGTTTCCTGCGGATGCCCATGACATGCCGGCGGTACCCGCCGAGTTGAAAGGGACATGGATTGAATACAATCTGAAAAATCAGTATCCGAGTGAGGGGCGACCAGCCGCATTAGCGGCGGCGCTCAACAAGGCGTCCGAGTTCTCAAACGCCAGAAAAGCGCCGGTGTTTTGCGGCGAATTCGGCGTGTATATGATAAACAGCCTGCAAAAAGACCGTGTCCGCTGGTATACGGCGGTCGCGCGCTTCCTTGACGAGCGGCGCATCGCCCGGACAAGTTGGGATTATATCGGTGGATTCGGTCTTTTTAACAACCCGTCCGGCGGCAGCGGCGGCTTTTATTCGGACCTGAACGTCGAAGTGGTCAGGGCGATGGGCTTTACGCCGCCTGAGCAGAGAGCCGCGGAGAAAACGCAAACCAGTTTTGTACTATACGATGATTATCCCCGAAACGGGGCGTCGATTGTTTGTTGGGAAACCGGCGGCGCTGGCGCCTCCCCATTCTTCAGCGCGTATGCGGATGGCGCCGGCGGCATTGACGGGGGCGATTATTGCCTGTTGTGGAAAAATCCCTCGCAGTACCACTCGTTCATGTTCACGTTTCCCGCTTCTATAGATTGGGCGTATCTGAAAGACAATGGGTACGCGTTGCGTTTCAAGATTAAGACGACCGGCGCGGACGTTTCTTTTGACGTCAGATTTGTAGACGTGGAAAGCGTAGCCCGCATCCCGTGGCGCATGAAATTCACGGTTGACAGCGAAACTGCGCCTGCGGACAACGCTTGGCATACGGTTACGATACCGTTAGACGCCATGACAGAACATGGCGCGTGGGTGAACGCAACTCAGGAATGGCTTCGTCCGCAGGGGGAATTTTCGTGGGAACATATTGACATGCTTGCGTTTGTCGCGGAGTCGGGCGCTTTCACCGGCGAGGTCTGGATTGATTCGATTGAAGTGATAAAGCCGTGATGCCGGAAGGAAGGTCAAAGAATCGGCGCGCGTACTCGGCGAGATCGTCATAGTTGCTGGTTCTCAGATGTTCATGCTGAGAGACCGGTTCCCTTCTTTCTTTATCTACAAATAAAAAGGCGGTTCCACAATATCTTATTCTGGAACCGCCGCAGCTGTTTTTTTAATGTCTCCAATTTTTACTCATTGGGCTGTTCCAAATGTCCAGATTCTGGAGCAGGCTCAGGTATTAGTAGTCAAACTGGGCGTAGTTGATGCTGTTATTATTATTCGGGTCTTGATAAGAAGCCATGTTAGAAATGCCGCCGCCGCTCCAGTTCCAGCGAGAAATATTCTTCCTTGTGCCGTCGGCGAACTCCAGATACGCTTGGGCAAAGACATACGAATCGGCGCCCGCAACCGGTACGTCAATAGATTTAGACTCCACCGGCGCGGCTTCGAGTTCGGATTTGCTGAACTCAATAGAAGCGCTGTACTTGCCGTTCTGATAGCTATAGAAGCCGCCCTTCACCCAGTAAATGACGAGTTTGCCGCCCTCCGGAAGGAAAGTCTTGTAGTCTGTAGTTACGGACGGGGTAACCGCGTATTTCGTTGCGGTGGGGTCGGCAGTGTCTTTAGCGGCAACGCTTATGTATATATACTAAAAGACATCCTGTGTAGGATCAATAGAAACCGGCTTTCGCGGGCAGCGTCCTGTCATAAAGAGAAGTCACTCCCAGGTGCCGAGATGGTCGGGGGTCAGATCGTCGGTCGTCGCCTCTACATAGTCGCCATTCGAATGCTTCAACAACGCGACGGGCGCATATCCGCCGGTCGCGTTGCCCAGTTTGTCCGACTCGGCGCGTTCAATGCTGTACGTGACGCCCGCTTTGAGACCGGTTGCCTAATAAATATTCGCGCTGTAGTTTACAATAGCATCCGCGTTCTCCTTATCTTTGACAACACCGATTTGAGAAGAGAAGTAGATGTAAAAATTGGTTCCAAACAGCGATTCAAAAGCTTTTTCATGGCTTTCTATTGTCTTGCTGGTGGTGTAGAACGTCTCAGGATCCGCATTCTGTGTCCACTCCGCCCCATATAGGTTCCGCTGAATTGTTTGTCAGGCGTCCACGAATACTCACCGGTTGTTTGCGGATAGTTAATCCACGCCCCGCCGACGTACTGGCCGTCTCTGTAAATCGACACCCAGTACCCATACGCCAGATCCGCATGAGCGCCCAGAGTGACGGTCGCCTTTATGGCGTTTGATTTGGGAAGCAGTTCAATCGCCACCGCCGAGGATGGGGGCAAATTCGGCTCCCTTCGCAAGGAACGACGCTCCGGTGGTAACCGTAACTTTAGTTTTGGCGCTCTCTTTGCCATAGCTAGACGGGTTAGCTCTTACTGTGTACGTATACGTGGCGTTCGCTTTCACGCTCGACGGAAAATTGTTTTGCAAGTCCCTAACAAAGTATTTGCCGGTCGCCGGATCGGTAGAAACTTGTGACGTCACAAAAACATCCGCGCCGTCGCCTTGCCTGCGGTAAACGGTGTAAACGCTCGCGTCAATGTCCGTATCCCATTCCAGCTTTACACCGTCCTGTATGGCGGCAGCCGTCACTTTGGGAGCCTCTATAGCGGGGAAATTCACGGTGGCGTTCAGTCCGGAGCCGTCTTCGCAACTGGCGAGAACAAGACTCGCCGCCAACAATGCGCCAAAAACAAATTTATAAAACATTTTCATCTTGAAACCTCCTATAGATTCCAGATATACTAAAAAGCCCGGACTCAGACTGTACCCGCACGACGTGCGGAGGCTGGACACCTAAGTTTGATGTCCGGGGCTTAAAGCCTAAAGCGGATCGCCGCGTACAACGTACGCATTGTGTGCGCTGACGTGATTCTTAGACGACGCGCCGCTTAAAGAAAGAGCGAACCGAAGATGCGCCGCCGTATTTTGAATGGTTTGAGAATAATGGCTGTTTTGAGAAAGAGATAGCCTTTTAACCGCTACGTAATGCGGATGGGGGGGGGGGGGGGTATTATTAAAGACAGCAACGGCGTAAAACGATACGCGGAGTGCGCGAGAATTCGCCGACGTGTACCGCAACGCATACCGTCCGCAGCTTTAATTATTTTGAAAAACATCACAGACACATTCATTAAAAATGAATATGCCACATAGCGGCGTGATTTTCAATATGCGATTCACTTTTTAGCGAAATGGCGCGATTTCCAAATCAAATCCGGCGCGGGCGAATACTTTGCCCCGGATAAAAGAACCCGGCTCCAACACAGCGTCCGAAGAGATGACTGCGGAACCGTCCACTTCCGGCGCATGGCAGAAAAGTCTTCCGAGGTACAGGTCTTCGCCCTGGATTTTTTCTTCCACAAGAACATCAAAAACGCGGCCAATGAAACGCTCCATTCGCCATTTGGTGATTGCGGCTTGTTTCTCCTCCACCTGTCGCTTCCGCGCCAGCGCGATTTTTTTGGAAACGCGGTTTTTCATCGAATACGCCAGCGTGTTCTCTTCTCGTGAATAGGTGAAGCATCCGAGCCAGTCCAGCGAGCTTTTCTCCTGAAAATCAAACAGTTCGTCTATATCCTCTTCGGTTTCGCCTGGAAAACCGAGCAGGAAGGTGGAGCGGATAACCGCGTCCGGCAAAGCGGTGCGGATGCGGTCAAGCAAAGCGAGGTAGTCTTCCGCGCTTTGCCGGCGATTCATTCTTTTGAGAACCGAATCGGCGCCGTGTTGAAACGGGATGTCAAAATAGGGCAGAAACCGTTTGTCGTCGCGCATGACGGCAAGTATGTGCATGGGGAAGTGATTCGGATGAATGTAAAGCAACCGCACCCAGAAATCGCCCTGTAGAGCGGAAATGGCCGCAAGGAGATCGGGCAGTTCCTGCCCGCTCCTGTCCATGCCGAAAGATCCTATGTCCTGTCCAATGAGACAGAGTTCTTTGACGCCGCGTTTGAGGAGAGCCATACATTCTCCAATGATTGCCGTGATTGTCCGGCTTCTCAAGCCGCCTCGTATAAGCGGAATGGAGCAAAATGCGCAACGGTTGTCGCAGCCTTCGCTGATTTTAACATAGGCGGAGCCAGGCAGGGAAAGCAACGGTCTTTCCGGCAAGGCGCTTTCGATGCCATCAACGCTACAAGCGCCGCCAGCGGCGGCGTGGGCAAGGGCTGAACGGTCATACCGCTCCCCCTTTAGCGCGGCGGCTACGGCTCCGCCTATGTTCGAGATGTCTTTGTCACCAAATATCACATTAGCTTCGGCAAGGGATTCTTCAAGTTCGACGGCGTACCGCTGGCTTAAACATCCGGCGAGGACGATTCTTTTATGCGGGTACACGGCGCGCCATGCCATCACCGCATTGATGGATTCCCGTTTTGCACTTTCTATGAATCCGCATGAGTTGACTATAATAACGTCCGCTTGCCCGGCGTCTGTGGAAACCCAGCCCTCCTTGTTCAGGAACGCCATCATGGTTTCCGCATCCACCTGATTTTTAACGCAACCGAACGGATCGATAAAGTAGTTCATCCGCCCTTCGCCGGTTCCCACATTTGAAGCTTCCTACTCAAGCCGTGACAGCACAAGCTGGTAGCGGTTGTTTTCGTCTCGTATCCAGTGGATTTCGGCGACTACCACCTCGCCGGCAACGCCCAGTTCAACAGGTACATTTTTGCCGCCGCTCATAATCTGAATTTTGACGGCAACGGCGTTAGACGCGCCGATACGGACGCCGTTTTGCGCCTGAATGCTGAGTTCGCCGTTTCGTTCAAAGTACTGCTCGTTGCGTCCCTGCCGGTCCCGCTCGGCGAGGATTTCCCATCGGAAGAGACAGAAGCCTTGAAACGCCGCTTGCAAAGTGAACGGATACGGCGTAGGAGAAGAAAAGATGACGGTTGCGGGAGCGGTTGAGACGCTTGCAACGGTCGTTGTCGGTTCAGAGGTCTCGATGTTGACAGTCTGAGGCGGTGAGGCGTCAAGGTCGAAATGCAATCGAGCGCCGGTATCTGGATGGTTCTTCACAAAATCCGTAGCGGTGATTTTTAACTCATTGAAGCCGTCGTCATCCATATCCACTATTACTTCCTGGCCCAAATCAAGACGGATGTCGTTAATCGGAGAGTCAATGGTCAAGAATTCTCCGATATTCATCAGCATAAACTGGTAATTGGTCTCATTATACCGTACAACAAAAGAATCTCCCAAGAACAGCCGTCTCTCCTCAGGATTTTCATTCATAACATATTCTTTTGTCGTACGGAGTTTTGGTGCCGACGGCGCTTTTTTGGGCAGATGAAGCGCAAAGTACACGCCTCCCGCAATGGCCGCGACAATCATAACAGCCACCAAAATTTGGATGGCTATTTTCATGGGGAATTCCCGCCGCCTATACAGAAGTTGCTCCACAGGCATCGGCTGTTCCTGTAGTTTCATAGCTCGATACAGGGAGAGCAGTTCATCGGCGCTTATACCGAGGTACGATCCGTAACTTTTCAGAAAACCGATGGCGTACACTTCTCCCGGAAAAACGGAAAAATCATCTTCTTCCATGGCTTTCAGGTAGCGAACCGCGACATTGATTTTAAGGCTCACATCTTCATACGCTTCTTGTTTATGTTCACGAGCGTTTTTTAATTTATTACCCAGACTTTCCATTGCGTCCTCCGTTTAATCCGTGTCTCTAAATAAAAAATTATTATACATATTTGAGGATGCCGGAGAATCGTAAATGAAACGCTGTTCGGGAATGCCTTGATTGATCTTTATGGCGGAAAAATCAAAACGTACCAACCCGCCGGCAAGGGTGACGCCATCCAGACGCCGTATGAGTTTGGTGTCAGGGTTGACGCTTAGGATGATCTCCCGAAAACTTTCCGAACCGGAACGCCTTGTCAACCTCAGTTGCACAACAGATTCGGCGGTTCCTTCAAGCAACGCCGGCGCGGGGCCGGTTACATACGACGGCGTATAATTCCGCCTTAGAATACGAAGGCCCTGGCCTGCCGCCGAAGAACGCCCCGAACTTACCTCTTGCGTTAAAGTTGCGCGGTAATCGGGCAGGTATAAGGTAAGCATTTCCCCATTGAACACGATCACCTGTTCCGCGGGAGTGGTGAAGTCTATGCGCAAAAAGTATGGAACAAGATAGCTTACCGTTCCCGACATGGTTGAGCCGCTTGATTGTATGATGATATTCGCCTCGAAATCACGCATATTGGCATATTTTTCAGACACCATTTCAAGATACCGTTCAGCGGTGATAATTTCCTGCGAAAACGCAACGAAAGAAATAGACTGCATCAAAAAAGATAAAAGCAACAATTTTCTAGTGGTCATAACGCCATCCTATCCAAAAAATAATAATTACAAGGGCTTGCCCGGCTTCGACCGGCTTAACCCCTTGGAGCGGTTTGAGGATTCACCGGCTTGTTGTCTTTTGTCACCATGAGCAAAAGCTGCGGATCCTCGCCTGTATCCAGTCTGCCGAGTTCGGTTCCTATTCCCACCCGATCTCCCGCCTTCACTGAGAGGCGTTCACAGCCGCCGTACGTGTAAATATACCCCTCTTTCGACTGCACGACAACTACATTTCTAAAATTAAAATAAGGTCCGGCGGCTTTTACTGTGCCGCCGGTAAGGCTTCTAACCGGTTCCGACGCATAACTGGTAACGATTACGCCGCCTTCAAGCTTGCCATCCGCCTTAGCAATAGCCCGCACCTCAACAGGCCATGTGGCGCCGCCGTATTTCGGCAATGGTCCGGCGGCGCTCCGAACCGAGGTTTGCGGTGCGGCTGTTTGGGGCGCAGAGTTCCGCCCCGCACTTTGTGCGCCACTCTGTAAAACAGCGGGCGGCTTTTCACCCGGTTTTGCTTGCGCCGACGCGCCGGCGGCCACGGTTCCGGCGGTCGGAATTCTCAATGTATCGCCCGCCTTTAGTACACGCGATTCGGAAAAACCATTTGCGGCGCGAAGGGCTGCCACAGTGATGTCGTTTTTTCTCGCAATGGCAAACAGGGTGTCTCCCTTGATCGCGGTGTATTCTATGTACGCAACGCTGGTCTGCCCCTGGCCGCCGACCGATAGTTTCTCCGGTATTTTGAGTTTCTGTCCAACGCGCAATTTTTTAGGATCCGTGATATTGTTCAACTTCATCAGCGCGTCCATGCTTACTCCATACGATATCGCTATAGAGTAAATCGTTTCGTTATTTTTGACTATATGAATATCTTCTCCAAAGACACTCATTGCAAAAGGAAACAGAAACATGAAGAGAAAAACAACCTGTGTAAATTTAAACTGCCGTTGCAAACTTTTTCCTTTTCATCTACAATAAATCGGCTCCTCACAGCGGGGCGGATACTAAACCAGCGTTACTTTATGATGCTTCTATAATATAAAAAAAATAAAAATTTGTCAAATAGTGAATATCTGTATGGTGGAAATTGAATTGAAAGCGCGGGTTGATGATCCGCACAAGACAAAGGCTGTCATCTCGTCCTTCGCCCGTTACATCAAGACGTTTGATAAAGAGGATGTGTATTGGCTGCCACGTGAACGTACCTCCGCGCTTCCCGCGTCCGGCATACGGATCAGGCGGGAAACGGATTATATTGAAAACGATTCTTGTATTTCACAGCGCATTGCGCGGACATGGGTGACGTATAAAACGAAAGAAATACGCGATTGCATTGAAGTCAACAATGAAAAGGAATTTTCCATATCAGAAGACGACAATGAAAAACCGTTTGAGGAACTGCTCACCGCCTTTGGGTTGCAACTCGGCGTATGCAAGCATAAAACCGGCTGGGCATGGCTGTCTGAAGAAGAAAATCCACCAATTGTCATAGAGTTGTCCGAAGTCGCCGGGCTTGGCTATTTTGTTGAACTTGAAATCCTTTCCGAATGCAACGATAAAAAAACCGTGTCCGCCATGCGCCGCCGTCTTCTGGCATGTCTCGGCAAAACCGGCGTGGGGGAAGACAAAATTGAGTCGCGGTACTATACGGATATGTTGCGGGAGAAAGCGGATACGGTATAGCGAACCAAGCGCACAAGCGGTGAACATCATGCGAATCCCGAAGCCGTGAACCCGATGCGTCGCGGCGTATACCACAAAAATTGGCTGATATGAGCAATAGATTAAACTTTTCATTGGATCCGTGGAGCGCCGCGCTCTTTTGAAAGCGACTTTTTTTGCTTGCACAAAGAGATGTATTCTGTTATTATACCTTCATGGCGAAATTCGCGCACAGTCAAACAAGAACATTCGGCATATTGACCTCCGGCGGCGACTGTCCCGGACTTAACGCGGCTATACGCGGCGTGTGCCGCGCCGCGTATGATCGGTACGGCATGAACATCGTTGGTTTTGCCAACGGGTACCGGGGGCTTATAGCCGGCAACCACCGGTTTCTGCGCCCGGAGGATTTCTGGGGCATCATCACACGGGGCGGCACGATTCTTGGCGCGAGCCGTGAGAAGCCGTTTAAGCAGGACGGCGGCGATTACGAGATAGCCGGAGACAAGGTTGTGGCGATCAAAGAGCATTACATTAGGCTCAACCTTGATTGCCTCGTGGTTCTCGGAGGCAACGGCACTCACAACACTGGCTATCGTCTGGCGCAAGAAGGGCTTAATATCATTGGATTGCCGAAAACCATTGACAATGACATTCAGGGAACGGATCGGACGTTCGGCTTCCATTCCGCGCTTTCCATTGCGACCGAAGCCATCGACCGGTTGCATACCACTGCGGTAAGCCACAGCCGTGTGATGGTTATTGAACTCATGGGACACAAAACCGGATGGTTGTCCTTGTATGCGGGCGTGGCGGGCGGCGGCGATATTATCCTTATTCCCGAAATTCCTTATGATATAAAAGCAATCGGAGCGTTTTTAAGGCAACGGCGGGATCAAGGCAAGAACTTCTCAATCGTCGTTGTCGCGGAAGGCGTCATGTCCAGGGAAGAAGCCGCCATGGAAAAGAAAGAACGGAAAAAATTTCGGGAAAAGACGCAGATGGTGTCCATAGGCTACCGCGTCGCTCAGGAGATTGAGAAAGAAACCGGTATGGAAACCCGCCCTACGGTGCTTGGTTATGTGCAGCGCGGCGGAATTCCAAGCGCCTCCGACCGTGTGCTTGCGACAAGCCTCGGCACGGCCGCCGCAGACATGCTCGCCCAAGGGCAGTACGGCAAAATGGTGTCCTATACAAATGACGCGATCACATCGGTGGATTTAAGCGTTCCCGCTGAAAAGATCAAAACCATACCGCGAGATCATTACATGATCGACACGGCTGTCGCTGTGGGAACCTGCATGGGTGTGTAACCCGCGTGTCCTATGATTTGCCCGGGACGCCGACGGCATCCGCCGTTAGACAAACGGATTCCAGAAACGGTTGCCGTCTCTAAAAATGAACCATATAGCGCCAATGAAAAGCGCCACCGAAACAGCTAGCGTCAGCGCATCGGCTTTGGCGAAGGGGCGGTATGAATACCACGTGCGTTTTTTGTTCTTGCCGAAACCGCGCAACTCCATCGCTTGGCTTATCACGTCAATGCGATCCAGCGATGAGAAGATGAGGGGCAGAAGGATGGCCGCCGCGCCTTTGAGCCGTTTCATAGGAGACGCTTTTTTGGAAAGCTCCAGCCCTCGCGCCTGTTGAGACTGGGCTATCGTTTGGTAATCCCGCTGTACATCGGGTATGTAGCGCAAGGTGAGGCTCACCGCGTAGGCAATGCTGTAATTCACGCCGATGCGGTTAAGGGAAGCGGCGAATTCGCTTGGATGTGTGGTTACGATAAGCAGAATGGCGACCGGCACGATGCAGGCGTATTTCAGGAGTATATTGAATTCGTAGAAAAGTTCCTCTGCGGTGAGAGTCCACCGTCCCGATCCTTCGAGAAGCGCATGCCGCGTCTGGTAAATAACTACGCCCTGTTCCGGGGCGAAAATGTAGATGGCGATAATGTTCAGGATCATAAAAAAAACGAGCATTTTGAAGATAAACGCCACTTCACGCAACTTGGTTCCCGAAACGATGAACAAGAGTGCGCCTATAACGCTTAGCCCGGCCATGATCCTCGCGTCATAGCCGGTCATGACAACGATTGACCACAACAAAAACACGATGAGTTTTGTTGCGCCGGAAAGCCGGTGAATGGGCGATTGGCGCTCAAGGTAGGCGAGCGTTGCGTTGTTCATAGGCGATGAATTTCCTTATAAAGCCTTCGGCGTCCGCAATGCGCGCGCGCACCGCGAGATCATAGAGCGATGTCCGTTTAAGGCTCGCCGCTTCCGTTTTCACCCCGTCGCTCAAGACAACGGCGGGATCATCATTGGCGATGAGTTTCCCCTCCGCAATGACAATGGCCTGGCTTGTGTATTCTAGCATAAGGTGCATGTCATGGGTGATCATCAACAGGGTGACGCCCTGTTCCATGTTCAGCTTTTTGACAAATTCCATGATCCGCGCATAGCTGCGGAAATCCTGTCCGGCTGTCGGCTCATCCAATATGAGCATTGACGGCCCCAACGCCAGAATGGACGCGATGGTAAGCCGCTTCTTCTGACCAAAGCTCAAAGCGCGGATGGGCCACACCTTGAAAGGGTACAGTCCGCAGATGTTCAACGTCTGTTCAACCCTGTCTTTCACCTCGTTCTCCGGCATTCCCCGATTGCGCAAACCGAACGCAACCTCATCGAAAATCAGCGGAAATGAGATCATCTGATTGGGATTCTGCATAACATAGCCGATGCGCCCGGCTCGCTCCTTTATGGAAAAAGATGCGAGGTCGGCGCCGTCAAAGAAGACGCTTCCTGCCGTTGGCTTGTCGAATCCGCAGACGAGTTTTGCCAGCGTCGATTTTCCCGCGCCGTTTTTCCCCGCAAGCGCCGCTACGGCGCCCTTTTCAATGGAAAAAGACACATCGTCCAACACCAAGCCGCTGTGATTTGGCGAGCCTTCCGGCGTTTCGTAGCGGAAAGAAAGGTTTTTGATTTCAAGAAGAAGCGGCTCTTTTTCCTTGAAGGGTTTTTTATCCAAACTGTGATCCCATTTTTGCAAGGCGATGGAATCGAATTCGATGGAACTGACGCTCGCCGGCTTGCATTCCTCGGTTATCGCGATGCCTGCGTATCGTAAGGCGCTTATATAGAGCGGTTCCCTTATACCCACGTCCCGTAAAACCGTTGAGGCAAGCAGGGTTTCCGGCTTCATATCCGCGATGACGCGCCCTTTTTCCAGCGCCACGATACGGTCAACGCTGCGATGAAGCGCGTCTTCCAGCCTATGCTCAATGATGATGATAGTTTTGTTCGTCCGTTTGTGCAACTCGTCTATGAGTTCAATGGTCTGCTTGCCCGCCGCCGGATCAAGATTGGCGAGCGGCTCGTCAAACAGGAGAATTTCCACCTGGTCAACGAGAACACCCGCTATGGAAACCCGTTGTTTTTGTCCGCCGGAAAGGTTTTGCGGGGATTTCTTGAGGTGATGTTCCATGTTGACGAGTTTCGCTGTGTCAAACACGAGGGTATGCATCTCGTCAACGGGCAGACAGTCATTCTCAGCGGCGAACGCGATGTCTTCCGCCGCGCTTAAACCTACAAACTGACCGTCCGTGTCCTGTAGTACCGTGCCGACTTTCTTTGATAAGGAAAAAATATCAACTTTTCCAGCGTCTTCTCCCAAAATAAAAAGCGATCCGCTTGAGGCGCCGTCAAAAGCGTGTGGTATAAGACCATTTATACAGTGAGCCAACGTACTTTTCCCGGAACCAGAATGTCCCACTATAAGCGTTTTCTCGCCTTTGCGGATGGTTAAGTTGATGTTATAAAGGCTCGGCGCTGTCTGCGCTTTGTACGTAAAAGTAAAATCGCTAAAAGTCAGCGCCGTTTCATTCACTTAAGAAACCCTACTTTCTCGAATTTCCGTAATCTCCGCCATGTTTTAGACTTCCCGCTTTTATCCGTGTTCGTGAATAGCCTAAAAGCAGAATGGTACCAAGTATCAATATCACACCCGCATTCAGAGCGCCTGCAACCGTTCCTTGAACGATCACTTTATCCGAAGGCTCTTGATAAATCAAAATGTCCAGCGCCGGCGCAACGACAATCCATGAAATGGCATTTGCTAGCACCTGCGTTAGGTTAAATATGAAGACTTGAAGTAAATCGAATTTGCCTTCATTAACTTTGTAGAGTTTCCAAAAGACACCGATTAGGAGGCCAAAAAGCGCGTCTGCGATAATCCAACTCCACCATGGGCTTCCCCATGTCAGATCGGTTAAGGTATGCCCTATGAAGCCGATGAATAAGCCGGCGATGGGTCCAAAAACAGCGGCAAACACCGCAACTATTGCCGGAGAAAGATTAAAATTGGTGTTGGGTATCCCTGACGGAATCGCTACAAAACGCATCAAGACAAACATAATCGCGGAACCAATGCCAATCGCAACCACAGTTTTAACCGAAATCAATTTGTTTCTCATAAATCGCTCCTTATCTTTTTATCAGTAGAGGCTTTTTCAAAATTTAACGCCCTCTAGCAGTTTGTTGCGCTTCGCGCATAAAATCCCAAGAAATCGCCTAACCGGCGATTTCTTGCCGTGCAAACTGCCATCGAAACAAAGATTCTCAACAACCCAATAATCGTGGTTTTTGCGGTACAAAAGGCGCAAAAACCTACAAATACAACAGGCTGCTAGGGCGCATTTTGAAAAAGCCTCTCGTATTAAAAAACACACATAATATCATAAAAGTATATAGGAATACTATGATACCTATACTTAAAAAAGGCAACGCACTACGCGCTGCCTTTCCGGAATGCATATTTTACCAACCGTCTGCTACGTCGTCAGAATCGCGGTTGTTTTCAAGGAACAGATCTGTTACAGCACGAAGGTCATCAAGGTACAGGTAATAGGTGCCGTAGGTTTCCAGCGGATCGCAACGAATTTCAAAACCTACAATCTTAATGCCCATATCATAGGGGTAGTGGTAATCCTGTTGTTTAATGCCGCCCAAAGACTTGTCATCTCCCTGGGCGGGAATAGCAACGGAAAGTTGTTGCCATCCTTGAAAATTCAATGACCCCATTCTCAAAGTGTAGCGCCTGTTGCTATAGTCCTGAATAACAACATACAATTCATGGTTGAAATTTCTTCCGGCAACCCATACCGATATGGTTTTGGTAATTCCCTCAACCGGAATGGGATGTTCCGCAAAAATTTTGATGGTCGCGGGTCCGCGATGATAGAAATCGACCCTGGTACCTAAAACGTATATGTCAGAAATAGAGAGATTTTGTTCGCTCTCAAGAGGCTCTTTCCCTTCAGGGGATCCCTCGCGGAGCCGCGACAACGTCACTCCCTGATCAATTGACATTTCTGAACGCCAAAAGCCTTCCAACTCAAATTTGTCAACAGAAATTTCTTTGAGATACTGTTGCGCGCTGTTCTCTGCGCCGAGGCTTGCGGCGTCTATATTGTCGACAGACTGGGCAAATAAAAACCCGCCAGCCAATAGACATACTATACCCAAAAATAGCTTTTTCATTGACCAGATCCTCCATTATCATCATTGCTCCAGATGTCGGCTCTTTTCGCCGAGTTTTCAATCGCGCTTCCGTCGTAAATCAACTCATACACATCCGTAAGCGCCGTAAGTTGATCAAAGTACACATAGAAATCGTTCACCTGCTCATACGGTTTCGTCCAGATGCGAAATTTGATCAATCGTATGGGACGAAGATAGGGCGCCGACTTGTGGGATTGAGGGATATTGGCAGGCACTTTCGCCGTCAATTTTCTCCATCCCGTATAGTTGAGGTCGCCCAACTTCAGACGGTATACAATACCTTGATAATCCTTGACATAGACATCTACAGAATAATCAAGATTTGCGCCCCACACCCACAGGCTTATAGAACTGGATTTACCCCGGATGGGAATTTCCGCGAGATCGCCCGCCTGCTTGCCGATTGACGGATCATCCGCTATGAGTACGGGATATACATCTATCCAGTTATACCCATTGCGATCAAAAGCTCCGTTGATGCCCAAACTGTTAAGCGTATTGCCATTCGCATCTTTCCCGTCTTTGGACAGAAAAAGTGATGACGGATACTCATTGGCATAGGCCACGCGAGGATACGTTACAGAGCCGGTCTTTGTGATGAACTTGCTCCCCTCCACTTTCCAATCATATTGAGATTGATCGTTGTGATCAAAGCTCTCTAAAATGATGGTTTCAAAAGAATGGACGGGTTCATCAGTAAAGCCCGATGCTGTCGCTATACATGCCATAAGGATAAGGCACACAACCCTTACACTGTCATGTTTCATCTGATACTCCTTTTGTTGATCGTTATATTTAGACTATAAAGAAACAAAGTCATCTATTATTATAGTACCTGGTGAAATATTTGTCAAATCCATTCAAGACTTTTTTTAAGGTTTTCTTCGTTTTTTTTATGAAATTCCATTCATGGACATTCCTATATGTTATTGCGCCGCTTTCTTGAGCCGCCGGCGAAGCTCCCGCGATTCTATGCGACCGTCCAGCAGTCGCGGCTGGGACGGCAAAACGCCGTTTTCTCCTTTTCGCGCCATTTCAACAGCCGGAATCGCCAGCGCCCAGAGAGAATCGTCAAACACCATTTTTACCCATGAAGAAATGATTTCGGGATCCATCCATGAAAAAAGAATAACCAGAGCGTCTTCGTTATCCTCAAGAAATCTCGTTCCGTTTCCAAACATGACAATCACGGCGGTTTCTTCATCCGGACGGTAATTGCTGTTGGGCGTGAGGTATGTGGGAATTCCAGTGAAACCTTCGTCTTGCGCGCCTTGCAGAAAAATCTGTCTTTGGTCTTCCGCAAGCGTTTTCCTTTGCAAGACCATGATGCGGCTTTTTGTTTCCGCCGGCGCGTCGTCTGCCGCAGGCTGAGCGAGGATTGCGGCGCATCTTCCGGCGCGGTACAGATCGGTTTCCACATCAGTTGTGATGAAGATCACGCCGTCCGGCGCCTTTTGACCCGCGCCGCCAAGCACGGCGACGGGTATATGGGGCATCTCTCTGGCATAATACACAGCGCCCTCATAATAGCGGTAGGGAAAAAGCGCGCAATACGGCGCTTTTGCCGCGGACTGCGCCGCGAGGCTCACCAGATCCGCGCCAGCTTTTTCCCCAATGAGTACCTGTTTGACAGGACGGAACAACCGCGCCTGCGTCACGAGGCGCGTTATAAGCGCCCTTTGCTCCCCATAAATCAGGTTGAACTGTCTGTCGGAGATTATCAGAACAGGCTGGCGGTTGTAAAACGCCAGCCCCACGATGAAAAACATGAGAGTTACGGCGGCGGCCGCAAAGATTTTCTTTGGAGTTTTACGCAACTTCGCCATATACCTATAGACAACATGGATCAAGTCATATAAAATAAGACAAAAGGCTTTTATAAAGGTTTTATAAAAGCCTCATAAAGCATACTACTATAAAGGAGCGCTTATGACTAGTTATAAAGAGCTTGGCCTTGTCAACACGAAGGCTTTGTTTGAGAAAGCCATGAAGGGAGGTTATGCGATTCCCGCGTATAACTTCAACAATATGGAGCAGTTGCAGGCTATTATTCAAGCCTGTGTGGAAACAAAATCGCCGGTTATTTTGCAGGTTTCTTCCGGCGCGCGCAAATACGCAAACCAGAATCTATTGAAGAATATGGCGAAAGGAGCGGTAGAATACGCCCATGAATTGGGCTATGACATTCCGATTGTGTTGCACTTGGATCATGGGGACACCTTTGAACTGTGCGTGGATTGCATTGAAACAGGGTTCTCCAGCGTGATGATCGACGGTTCAAGCAAGCCCTACGATGAAAACGTAGCCTTGACCCGGAAAGTCGTGGAATACGCACATTCCCGCAAAGACTACATTACCGTAGAAGGCGAACTTGGCGTGCTTGCCGGCGTTGAGGACGATGTTGTCGCCGAACACAGCCACTACACCCAGCCTTCCGAGGTGGAAGACTTTGTGAAGAAGACAGGCGTTGATTCGCTGGCGATTTCCATCGGCACGAGCCATGGACGCGCCAAATTCAGACCGGAGCAATGCACCCGGACGCCGGACGGCATTCTTGTTCCGCCTCCGCTCCGCTTCGACATCCTTGAGGAAATCGAAAAGAAACTGCCCGGCTTCCCCATTGTTCTGCACGGCTCTTCTTCGGTGCCGGTTGAATATGTGAAGATAATTGAACAATACGGCGGGAGGCTCGCCGATTCGGTCGGCATCCCCGAAGAGCAACTCCGCACAGCCGCAAAGAGCGCGGTCTGCAAGATCAACATCGACAGCGACGGACGCCTTGCCATGACCGCCCTGATCCGCAAAGTGTTCGCCGAAAAACCGGAAGAGTTTGATCCCCGCAAGTACCTTGGTCCCGCCCGCGACGAACTTAAAAAAATGTACGCGCACAAGAACGTGGATGTGCTTGGCTCTGCGGGACAAGCGTAGGCGGCCTTGCAACGCGTCCATGCGGACGCTGGAAGTTGAAGGGTTAGGGCGTGTCGTACATGACAACCGTTGCAGCTAGCGCCGTTTGTCATGTACACACGCCATGCTCTTCAATGCGCAATTGTTTTGCCTCCCGCGCCGTCCGTATTCCCGCCGGAGCCAAGCCCTCCTGTCACAACTGTTTAAACATCACGTCTATATCCGGTTCTTTAACCAGCAACACCGAGCGACGCGCGCTTTCCATGATTTGGTGATGATCATGTCCGATGATGTCCCGTGCGCTCCGGTTTTTTTCCCAACCGCCCAAAATGATGAGATCGGCTTTTTTTTCGTCCGCGGCATAGAGAATCTCCGTAGACACCGCGCCCTTGCGAAGCTCGCGTTCTATTTTCAAGCCTTTGGAACGCGCCAACTCTTCAACAAACCCAAGATAACGCATGCCGTTCGCCTCAAGGCTTTGTTCGTATTCAAGGCTTTCCTGCTGCACGAAAATCTTGCTCAACGTGAGCTGCTTGATAGTCGCCGTATCAACTACGTACACGGCGCTCAGCTTGCAACGATACATCTTGGCCATAACGATAGCGTACTTCGCCGCCATAATTGATGCGTTAGAACCCGAAACTGCGACTAGAATATTAGAAAATAATGGTTTCATCTCTTCCCGGTCTTCTTTTTTAGGAGTTTGCTGGTAAAGAAACTGTCCCGCTCCCGCTCTTCAAGCGACGCTTCGATATACGCCATAGTTTCCCGCGCCGTTGGTATCAGCATTTTTTCAAGCGCGTTCACCCGGCGCTGAGTCTTGCGGACTTCCCGCGCAAGCCTCCACGCAATAGTCCTCACCGCCGCGAGATTGGTCAGAATCTTTAACAGGTTGAAGAATTGTATCACGGTTTCATCACATTCCGCAAATGAATTTTCAGGAGAATATTTTAATTCCGGGTCAGGCGTCTGCACTTCAAGCCCGGGCAGGTTTATGCCCGCTATCTGAAACCGCTTTTCCCGTGTGTTGAACGTATATTTGACGCCGCAGGCGATTCTATCGGCGCGCTCGCGCCCCACGGTTATCAACATACGTTTGAGCGCGGGGTACGCTTTTTCCACCGCCGCGTCCAGATCGCGCTCAAGCAGCTTCACTTCCTCAACCTTCCGCATCAACTCCATCACGAGGATTTCACGTTTCTGTTCAAGAAGATCATACCCTTCTTCCGCAGTCGCAAGGCGCTCTTTCGTTTTGAGCAAATTGCTTTTTGTCGGCGCGACGGATTCTCTTGGCATCTTTTATCTCCCGATCCTCGCGCTCCCCGCTTCTTCCGCTAAAATCGGGTCCAAGTACTTCTGAATAAGCTCCTGTTTTATACGCAACAATTCATCTCTCGGTATCTCGGCGAGAACCTTCCAGCCCAAATCAAGCGTGCGCCCGATGCCGCGGTTTTCGTTTTCGTCTTGGGTCAGAAAAGTCGACTCGAATTTCTGCCCGAACTCCAGATACTGTTTGTCGCCTGCGGACAACTCCTCTTCGCCGATAATTGAAGCGAGGTTGCGAACCTGTTTGACCTTTGAATATGCGGCGAAAAGCTGGCTCGCCACATCCTTGTGATCCTCCCGCGTCATGCCGGGACCGATGCCGTCCTTCATAAGACGGGAAAGGCTGGGAAGCCCGGCCACCGGCGGATACACCCCCCGCTGGAACAGTTCCCGGTCAAGCACGATCTGCCCTTCGGTGATGTACCCGGAAAGATCGGGGATCGGGTGGCTTATATCGTCGTTAGGCATGGTAAGGATCGGGATTTGGGTGATTGAACCGGTGGAGCCGGTGATTTTGCCGGCGCGTTCATACAAGCTCGCCAGATCCGAATACAAATACCCAGGATACCCTTTGCGGCTTGGCACTTCGCCCCGTATTGAAGAGACCTCCCGCAACGCCTCGCAGTAGTTCGTCATGTCGGTCATCACGACCAGCACATGCATATTCTCTTGAAACGCGAGATGCTCGGCGGCGGTGAGCGCGCAACGGGGCGCTATCAGGCGTTCAAGGCTCGGCGCATCCGCCAGAGAGAGAAAGACCACCACATTGGACAGCACGCCGGATTTCTCAAAATCGTCAAGAAAGAACCGCGCAACATCGTATTTTACGCCCATAGCGCAGAAGACCACGACAAAAGGCTCTTCCGCGTTCAGGATTTTCGCTTGACGCACGATCTGGGCCGCAAGCCGGTTGTGGGGCAGTCCGTTGCCCGAAAAAATCGGCAGTTTCTGCCCGCGGATGAGGGTGTTCATACCGTCTATAGCGGAAACGCCGGTCTGGATAAAGTCCCGCGGATACACGCGGGCGTAGGGATTGATGGGAAGCCCGTTTACATCAATGCAGGTTGATGAAAAAATGGCGCCGCATCCGTCTACAGGCTCTCCCAAGCCGTTGAACACCCGCCCCAAAAGACCGGGGCCGACTCGCATTTCCATTGGTTTGCCCAGGAATTCGACCCGCGCATCGTCCGTCGACAAGCCGGCGTTTGAACCGAATAGTTGCACCGCCGCCCATTCGTCGCTTAAATCCACCACGCGCCCCAGCCTGCGCCCTTCTTCGCGGTCATACACGGCGACAACTTCGTTGAAGCCTACGTTGCGGCTGCGCTGGGTGATGACTACGGGTCCTTCTATTTTGGTGAGACCCCGGTATTCTATGCCTCGCATATTGCGCCTCTATGTTCCTTTATATATGAATAATTGCGTTGTTATGGCGAGTCTGTTTCAAAACTCGAATGGCGTTATTATAAATAAATGAAGAAAAGAATCAATATGCGCGCGCCGCGCGAATCGGCGTTATGGAGGAGGCGGCTTTTGGAAACACTTTTTAGAAGTATGGGCGTGGCGTCATGACATCAGCCATAGCGCGACGCATTGCGCTTATACCAACCAATTGAAAAAAAAAGACTTGCCACCGCCATTCTCCGTGGTATCATTCCAAGGTTATAAGATTTTACAAAAAAAGAGCGATCTCAATACCCCCTGCGCCTTAATACACAACAAAACGCCGTTATTTCCATATATACAAACGCCGCATGGCGGCGCCTGCGGCGTATTATTCTCGTAACGCCCGGACAGAAGTCGCGTGTCACCGGAAGCAAGGTGAAGATCATTGAGGATGATCCCGCTGTAGGCGTGTATTTTAAAGGACATTGGCATAAAGTTCTACTATGAAGAAAAGAGAGGTTGTTTCAAAATTAACCCGAACATAGTTCGCAAACGTAGTTCGCATTTTGGAACAAGTTCAAGAATCAATACGCGCAACCGCACAGAGCGGCGCATTAAAAAATTTGACGCTCGCCGTTCCCTATAGTATTGTTATACCACGCCCCGATGCGAGAATCCCCGCAACCGCCCAGTTGCCGGGGTTGTGTCTACCGTTCCGGCTGTATGCGACGGTTTGACCGCCCGAATAAGGGCCTTGCGTAGCAAAGGCCAGGGTTGCAAAAATGTGGGTGGAGTGCGCCGTGGGAATGTTCCCCGATTCCCTTCAAATCCTATTTTCCATCCGTAAAGCCTGTGATATACTACTTTAGGAAGGGTTAAGAACAGCTCTGTCAGTCTTTCCAAAGATCATCAACGGGGAAAAAAGTGCCCAGATTCATCACCAACCAGAGCGATCTTCTTTCGGAATTGCTGAAAACCTATATCCCTAATTCCAAACGGCTTGATTTCCTGGTCGGTTATTTTTATTTTTCCGGCTTTTACAGCATCTACAGGGAGATCGCCGGACGAGACTTACGAATTCTCATTGGTATGGAGGCGGATGTTACCGTCCAACACGCCATACGGGAATATGCCGACACGGTTCAAGGCCCCTCCTCAAATCTGAAAACCCGGCAGGCGTTTTATGAAACCACCCAAAAAATCATCAATCAGGCTGATATAGCCGACACAAAAGAAGGCGAGGACGCTTTCCGGTTTTTTGTAGAAAAACTCAAAAACGGAACCCTGGAAGTCCGCAAGACCAAAGATCCTGCCCACGCCAAAATGTATGTTTTTACCAACAACGATGAACACAGCGAAGGCGGCCATTATCCCGGAAAAGTGATCATGGGTTCAAGCAATCTGTCTTTTCAAGGCTTGCAGGGACGTACCGAAGTAAATGCGAGTTTCCGCGATGAATCAGACTATAACGAGGCCGCCGGGATTTTCAACAAACTTTGGGACTGCGCCATACCCCTTGTGGATCAGTCCACCAAAGACGACTTTTTTGAAGCCGTAGTCAAGCGTATTTGGATTGACAAATACCCCGCTCCCTATTTGATGTATGTCCGTGTATTGCACGAATATTTTAAGACCTACAGCGAAACGATAAAAAAACCGGCGGAGCTTACCCATACCAACGATGTTCAATACATGAACCTTGCATACCAAATCGATGCCATCAGTGAGGGGCTTGAAAAAATCAGGCGGCACTCAGGCTGTATTGTCGCCGATGTGGTAGGCTTGGGTAAAAGTATCATCGGCGTTACCATTGCCGCCAACCTGAACCTTGTAACCATTATCATCTGTCCGCCGCATCTCAAGTCTCAATGGGAAGATTTTGCCTTTGATTTTGGTCTGACGCGGTATAAAATTATTTCATCCGGCAAAATCGAAGATGCCCTCGCCGCCGCTTCCGCAAGCAGTGATGAAAAACTTATTATCATTGACGAGGCCCACCGTTACCGGAACGAAAACACGGCGGATTACGGCCTGCTGCATCGAACTTGTGTTGGCAACAAAGTCTTGCTGCTTTCCGCAACGCCGTTCAATAACCGCCCAGAGGATATTTTTTCATTGATAAAGCTCTTTCAAATTCCTTCACATTCAACAATTCAGATCGTGAATAACCTTGGCGCCGCAATGGAGCGGCTTATCGTGGAGTATAAAAAACTTGAGAATGAATACGCAAAAGGAATGAGCGAAGAACAGTTCAAAACCAGAGCCAGGGTAATTTCGATGGAGATACGGCATTATCTTGATCCGGTATTAATCCGCCGTACCCGGGTAGACTTGCTCAAATCCGAAAAATATAAAGAAGATCTGACAAAACAAAACATCGAATTTTCTGACATGGAGCCGCCGCAGGAACAGGAGTATGACCTTGGCCCCCTGTCGGATTTGTATCTTGACACCCTAAACCAGCTTACCGGCGTTATTGATACCGAAAGCCGGGTTTTCACCGGTGCGCGGTATCAGCCGTTGACGTACCTTAAAGACGATAAAAAAATACTTGACAAATACCGCAAGATTTTTGATAACCCCAACCCCCAGGAAGGCCAGCGGAACATGGCCGTATTTATGCGCCGTCTGCTGGTGCGCCGTTTTGAAAGTTCCATTTACAGCTTCAAGAAAACACTTAAAAATATTATCGTGTCAATGGAAAATGTAAAAGGCTGGTATACTATATTCAAAAGGATTCCGCTGTATAAAAAGAATTCTCTGCCCGATTTTGACACCCTTGAATCTTTGATACATGATGAAATGGACGGCGCGTTGTTCATCGAAGACATAGATGATATTCTTGAACGCAAATTAACCCCGCAACTGGAAAAAGGGCTTATTCTGGTAAATGCCGATGAGCTGAAAGATGATTTTATTGCGGATATTGAAAGCGACATAAGCCTTTTTAATAACATTCTGGAAAAATGGGAAAGTTCCGGATTCACGGAAGACCCGAAATTTAACGGTATTGTCGCAAAGATACAGGAAGCCATCAAAAAGGAGCCAAGTCGCAAAATAATCATTTTTTCAGAATTTATGGATACCGTTGATTATCTTGAAGATAGGTTCAAAGAAAAAGGGTTAAGGGTAATCAAATATTCTTCAAAGACCGCATATCATAAAAACGAAATCAAGGCAAATTTTGACGCGGGTATAAGCGGGGAACGGCAAAAAAACGACTATGATCTGCTTGTCGCTACCGATGCCATTTCCGAAGGGTTCAGTCTGCACCGGGCAGGAACCATTTACAATTACGATATTCCCTACAATCCCACCAGAGTAATCCAGCGAGTAGGCCGTATTAATCGTATTAACAAGAAGGTGTTTGACAAACTCAACATTTATAATTTTTTCCCCAGCGCCACCGGAGAAGTGTTAAGCCGAACCAAGAGTATTACCACTTTTAAAATGCTGCTTATTCAGACCATTTTTGGTTCCGATACCAAAATCCTTACGGAAGATGAAATTACCGAAGGCTACCTCGATGAAGAATTCCGAAAGGCGAAAGCCGAATTGGAAACGCCGTCATGGAGTACGGAATTCAGTAATGAATATTACCACATCGTAAACCAAAATCGGGAACTCTTAAAACAGGCTCTCGCG
>JAITIK010000099.1 GCA_031279555.1 Treponema sp.
CCGCGCAAAAGGATTGCTGAGAAACCCATAGCCGCCGCGTACATAAACGCCCATGTTGAAACTCGTCCAATCGCCTACTCTAAAAACAAAAGGATTGTAGTATATTTCCAGAGGAAGAAAGAAAAAATGGAACATATCGGAATCCCCATCCTCAACAGAAAACGGGCTTATTCTGACGCCTAATCCGGTATATGTCTCAAAGATGTCAAATGACAAAACCGTACAGGCAAAGTTCAACGCGCCTGCGGAGCCACCTCTATTGCTGAACGCAAATCTGAATTCCCCCAGCGTCCACGCAAAATCAATATCCGCTGGATGCGCCGCATCCGGCGGCTTTAGACAAAACAACATAAACAGAAAAGCGGCCTTCCAAGCGGCCTTCCATTTCATGCCATTTTTATTTCTTTCACCCCGTGTTCCAATGGATTCCCTCATAAAACCTCCCTTAAAGCTACGCTTCACTTCCCCACGCAAAACGAACTGAACATGACCTCAAGAATATCCGCAGTGGACACCTCGCCGGTGATCTCGCCAAGACAGTCGACCGCTTCTCTCAGCGAAGGCGCGATAATATCAAGCGCCTGCCCCTTGTCCGCCATATCCAGCGCATCCGCGACCTGTTCCACAACTCTGTCGACGAGCGCCTTCTGCCTCGCCGAAGCCACCCCTATTCGCCCGTCCGCCACGTCCGCTTTCCGCCCCGCAAGCGCTTCCGCAATCCGCGCCGAGAGGCTTAGAACGCCTTCTCCGGTTTTGGCGCTGACGCGCTCCACGCCGGCAGGCGGCTCCGTCATCTCCCGCGCAACATCGTCCTTATTCCATACCATAATAAGGGGCTTGCCGGTGATTTCTCCGGAATGAAGAAATTGCTTGTCCTCGTCAACAAGTCCAACCGTACCGTCTACTATATATAATACCACATCAGCGCATTTTATCAACTCAATACTGCGTTTTACGCCATTCTTTTCTATGGCGTCGCTTGAATCCCGAATGCCGGCTGTATCGGCAAGCCTAACCGGTATGCCTTCAACCGCAATCCACGCCTCAAGCCAATCACGGGTGGTGCCTGGCGATTCTGCGACGATTGCGCGGTCTTCTTTAAGGAGTCTGTTGAAGAGGCTGGACTTGCCGGCGTTTGGCCTTCCGGCAATAACCGCAAGGGCGCCTTCCTGATACAGATTTTCTATACGGAATGATGCCGCCAATTCCCGCAAATCCGCGAGAACCCCTTGCGCCAATTCCCGTTCCGGCAACACGCCGGCGCGTTCATCCGTACCCGCTTCCATAAATTCATCTTCAGAGTAATCAAGAAACAGTTCCGCGCCCGCCAGTACTCGCACCAGCTTCTCTTTAATGGCGCGAATCTCCGATTCCAAGTCGCCCGAAAGCCGGCGAACCGCGCCGGCATGAGCTTTGCCGGTTTTTGCGGACACTATTTCCATGACGGATTCAGCTCGGGTGAGGTCCAGCTTGCCGTTCATAAACGCCCGAAACGTAAATTCACCGGGAAGCGCGTCCCGAAACCCGGCGTCGTGAAGCGTCTCCAGTACGGCTTGCACGACCGCATATCCGCCATGGCAGGAAATGTCCGCGCCGTCCTCGCCCGTATAGGATTTGGGAGCGTGATACACCGAAACCAGCGTTTCATCAAGGCGGCCGCGATCTTTGCCAAGTATCCAGCCGTATACAACCGTATTGCCGGCGGCGGCTTTCAGTTTTTGCGGCGCGGAAAAACGCTCCGCGAGCAGTTCTATGACGTTTTTGCCCGATGTCCGGATGACGGCGAGGGCGCCATGACCCGGGGGCGTCGCCAATGCCGCTATGGGCGAATCATCTCCGTAAAACATCACGGCTCCCCTTTAAAGAACGCTTCGGCTTCGCTGGTTCTGGGTTTCGTCATTATCGTATGGGCGTCGCCTATTTCCACTATGCGCCCTTCGACCATGACCGCTATTTTGTCGCCCAGAATCGAGGCCTCTTCCCTGTCGTGGGTGACGAAGATGCAGGGGATGCGGGAAGCGCGGCGTATCTCCAGAAATTCTTTCCATAATTCGCGGCGCAAACGCGGATCCAAGCTGGAAAACGGCTCGTCCATGAGGAGCGCCTGCGGCGCCGCAGCAAGCGCGCGGGCAATAGCGACTCGCTGCCGCTCGCCGCCCGAAAGGGTATGCGTTTTCCTGCCCGCGAAAGAAACCGGAAGATGCACTATCCGCAACATCTCCTCCACGACTCGGCGGCGCGCGCCTTTTGGCTCGCCCTTGATGCGAAGGCTGTAGTCTATATTTTTTCCAACATTCATTGTTGGAAAGAGCGCCAAATCCTGAAAGACCATTGCAATATTCCGTTTCCACGGCGGCAGATTCGTCACATCCCGCCCGTCGCTCACGATGGAACCGGATTCGGCGTACAGCAGTCCGGCGATGAGATTCAGCGTCGTCGTTTTCCCGCAACCCGAATGTCCGACTAACGCGAGGGTTTCCCCTTCTTCAACCGAGAAATCAAGCCGCATCGTCGTATGCGGATAGGTTTTGGTGATGCCGCGTATGTCAAGGCTCATAATTATTAATCGCAAGTATATCAAAAAACGGTCTCATACGCTAGATGCGGCGAGAACTTGTAAAACCGGTTCTTTTTATATATCATATAAGCCTGTTCCAAAACGCGAATTTGCGTTCGGGTTGGTTTTGGAATAGGCTCATATAAGGAAACCTCTCAAAACTCAACCGGAGTTTCCAGAGGTTCCCGCAAGACTGTTTCATATACGTGGAGGAGGTTTTATGCGGCATATAATGCAGGTGTCAATTTCCCTTATGGCTACGCTCTGCGCGTTTTTTACGGCGACGCCCGCCTCGGCCCAAAACGCGGCGGCCGGCGGCGCGTTGGGGAATGTGTCGATCAGCTTTTCGTTTAAAAGGCAGAATGTCATCGCATCCAATCAGGTCGCGGTATGGATAGAGAATGAAAACGGCGCGATTGTAAAAACGCTTTACATAAGCCGCTTTACCGGCAAGGGCGGTTTCAGCAACCGCCCTGACTCTCTTTCGGTGTGGGCGGCCAAGGCGAAACCATCGTCTCCTGCGGAATTGGACGCTTTTACCGGCGCGACGCCGCAGAACGGCTCAGTCACCTATGTTTGGGACTGTACAGACGGCGAGGGAATTCCAGTCCCGGCTGGGACATACCGGTATTGCGTGGAAGGCTCGCTGTACTGGAAAAGCAACGCGCTTTTCACGGGAAGCGTCACGATTGGAGAAAATGCGGCCTCCTCCCGCGCCGCGCCTGTATACTCTAGCGATAATCCGGCGTACCGCGCCATGTTGCAACAGGTTCAAGCGGTTTTTACGCCGAGAGGGTGAGTTTCACCGTCAAACAAGCGCGTCTCTTGTAAAAGTTTTTGTAAGAGGTTATAGTATTCCGCATGGAAACCATGAAACGTACAGTAACCTGCGGAGAACTCCGCGCGGATCGCGCAGGCCAAACGGTGGTGTTAAACGGCTGGATTCACCGGAAACGGGATCACGGCGGCATTACGTTCATCAATCTGCGCGACCGTTACGGTGTTACCCAAGTGGTTGTGGACACGAAAACGCCCGCCGCCGCGCATACTGTGGCGCCCGATTTAGACGCGGTTGTGGCGGAGTTGCGCAGTGAGTACTGCATAGCTGTGGAAGGGGTCGTCAGGCTGCGCCCCGAAGAGATGGCTAATCCCTCTATGCCCACCGGCGCCATTGAAGCGCTTGCGTCAAAGATCGTCATCCTGAATAAATCGGAGCCGCTCCCCTTCCAAATTGATGAGACAATCAACGCCGGCGAAGACCTCCGACTCACCTACCGGTACCTTGACATGCGCTCAGAACGCATGCAGCGGCGCATCAAACTGCGGAGCGACGTCACCTTTGCGGCGCGTGAGTTTATGATTAACCAGGGGTTCTACGAAATAGAGACTCCCACCTTTATAAAACCAACGCCGGAAGGGGCGCGGGACTATCTTGTGCCTTCCCGCCTGTATGCGGGCAAATTCTACGCCCTGCCCCAATCGCCTCAACTCTATAAGCAGATGCTCATGGCCGGCGGTTTTGACAAATATTTTCAGATTGCCCGTTGCTACCGCGACGAGGACTCCCGTGGGGACAGGCAGCCTGAGTTTACCCAAATAGACATAGAAATGTCCTTTGTGAGCAGAGACGACATTCTCTCCATAACAGAATGGCTTATGGGACATGTTTTTATGAAAACGCTTGGCATCGCGCTCCCCGAACGGTTCAAACGCCTTACATGGGAGGAAGCGCAGGAAAAATACGGCAGCGACAAGCCCGATCTCCGTTTCGGAATGGAGTTGCGCGACTTTGCGCCCTATGTCGAAGCGGCCGGCTTTCAGGCGTTTAAGGATGCGCTTGCCGAGGGCGGCGGCGTCAAGGCGCTTGTGGTACGCGGCGGAGCGGACTATTCGCGCAAGCGGATCGAGGAGCTTGAAGCTCACGCAAAAATTTACAAGGCGAAGGGCATGGCGTGGATGAAAGTCGCCAGCGGCGCAACCGGCGGCGCGGCGCTGGAAGGCGGCGTCGCAAAATTTTTCACGGCAAACGCCGGCGATGTTATCAAAGGGCTTGATGTGGCGCCGGGCGATCTTATCCTCATCGTCGCTGATGCGAAACGGAAAATCGCCAATACCGCGCTTGGAGCTGTACGCGTAAAACTGGGCAAAGACCTGCGCCTCGCGGATCCTCGCGCGTTTGAATTCGTGTGGGTTGTAGATTTCCCGCTCTTTGAATTCAACGAGGAGGCGAACCATTGGGAAGCGGCGCACCATCTCTTCTCGCAGCCGCAGGAACAATACCATGACATTCTGGAAAGCGATCCGGGCGCGGTATTGGGCGATCTCTACGACCTCGTTCTCAACGGGTACGAGTTGGCGTCAGGATCCATCCGCGTACATAAGCCTGAACTCCAGAAGCGCATTTTCTCCATTGCCGGCATACCTCCGGAGGAAGCCGAGCGAAAATTCGGCTTCCTTACCAACGCCTTCAAATACGGAGCGCCCCCGCATGGCGGCATCGCGTCCGGACTTGATCGCCTCGTCATGCTCATGGCGGGCGAGACTTCCATCAAAGAAGTCATCGCCTTTCCGAAAAACTCCTTCGCGGCAAGCCCCATGGACGACTGCCCCTGCGAGATTGAACAGAAACAACTGGACGAATTGCATGTGGTTGTCCGTACGCCATGATACGGCTGGCGCTTTTATTTCTTGTTTACCTGTCGTTTATCAGTCTCGGATTGCCGGACTCCTTGCTGGGTTCGGCATGGCCGTCAATGTATAGGCAACTCGGCGTCCCTCCGCGTTTCGCGGGCTATATTTCGGTTGTCATCTGTAGCGGAACCATTGTCTCAAGCGTACTCAGCGCACGACTTATCGGGCGCTTTGGAACCGGCGTAGTGACGGTTGCGAGCGTTTCAATGACCGCAGCCGCGCTCATAGGATTTTCATGCGCTCCCGCGTTTATCGTAATATGCCTGTGCGCAATCCCACTGGGCTTGGGCGGCGGTTCCGTTGACGCGGCGTTGAACAACTATGTCGCCTTGCATTATAAAGCGAAGCACATGAGTTGGTTGCACTGTTTCTGGGGCGTCGGCGCTTCGGTGGGGCCGCTTATAATGGCGAGTTATTTAACACGCGGCGAATCATGGACAGCCGGCGCCCGTACCATGGGCGTCCTGCAACTGTGTCTTGCCGCCTTGTTATTCATCACCCTGCCCTTGTGGAGAAAAGGCTCGTCCCAAAACAACAAAGATGCGTATGGTCGTGGAACTGCGGAAGCGCCGCGCGACGCTTCGCATGTGGAGCGTCTCTCGCCAAAATTGAGCGAGTTATTCCGTATCGCGGGCGTAACCCAGGTTCTCGCCGCGTTTTTTTGTTACAGTGCAGTCGAAGTTACGACCGGTTTATGGGGAAGCTCGTATCTAGCGCTGGCGCGGCAAACGCCCCCCGAGACCGCGGCGCAATGGATAGCCCTGTACTACATGGGGATAACCGCAGGGCGGTTTATTTCCGGGTTTTTAACGATGAGGCTCAACAACCAGCGTATGATACGAGTGGGGCAAGGCGTTATCGCGTTCGGCATTGTGTTGCTGTTGTTGCCTTTGGAGCGGATGGGAATAGGGGAACGGTTCGTTACGCCGCCGGCTTTTTTCATCATAGGGCTGGGATGCGCTCCCATATTCCCCAGCTTATTGCATGAAACGCCGGAAAATTTCGGCAGGAGCTATTCGCAGGCGATAATCGGCTTGCAAATGGCGTGCGCTTATATAGGCGCTATGGTAATGCCGCCCATATTCGGCAGAATCGCCTCATCAATAGAATTCGGCATTTTCCCCTATTTCATCGGCGGCGCGTTAGCGGCGCTTTTTATTATGACCGAAGCGTTAAACAGAAAAACCGGCGGACAAACCGGCGGCTAGCAGTTTGCCGCGCTTCGCGCATAAAATCTCCAAAAATCGACTTAAAGGCGATTTCTTGCCGTGCGATCTGCCATCGAACCAAAGGTTCGCAGAAGCCTATTAATCGTGGTTTTTGCGGTACATACAAAATGGCGCAAAAATCTACAAATGCAACAGGCTGCCAGCCGTTCATGCGAATGAATATTACTGACACAGACGCCCTCACAGCGCAAATTTCGGTTTTGCCAGCCCCACCGCAACCCCCTGAAAAAAGGTTGTTTCCATATCTCGCCCTCTATAAAAAATCCCGCCAGAACGCAATAGAACCCCATAGGGCGCTCCCTTCTCCTATATTCCTCTACTTGCGTATATCCCGCAATACCCGTATTATAGAATGTAATTCCAGCGTCAGCGACGCCAACGAAGGCGCTAAATATATGCGATTATCATGTCGAAAGAAATAGGCGGAACATACATACTAACCATCATTCGTGAAATTCGCGGCAGCCTTGGCAGGTTTATGGCCATTTTTGGAATCGTAGCGCTGGGCGTGGGTTTTCTGTCCGGATTGCTCGCCACTACGCCAGATATGTTGCTGTCGGTTGACCGCTATTTTGACGAGGCTTCCATGATGGATGTCTTTGTCAAGGGTTCCATGGGGTTGACCCAGGCCGACGAGCAAGAACTTGCCGCTCTTGATGCGGTTGATCAAGTGATGGGCGTTTATGCGCTTGACGCGCTTGTCACGGTGGAGACGGACGAAACGCTGGTCGCCCGCGTGTACGGGCTTCCTCTTGAGCGCATGTACCTTAATAAACTGGAGATAGTCGAAGGCAGGATGCCGCAAACCCCTAACGAATGTCTCGTACAGCAAGGCGGAGGGCGTCTTGCCACGCCGCCGGTCGGCGCCAGAATCTCCATATCAGAGGAAACGCTCCAATACAACGACTCGCTTGAGACGCTTGGCGGGGCTTTCAGCGTGATTGAGTATACGGTCGTCGGAATTGTCAAGAGTCCGCTCTTCCTGTCAATGGAACGGGAGCCGAGTACCGCGGGAAGCGGAAGCCTTGATATTGTTGTGTACATTGACAGGCGGTGTTACAGCCTCGCCGCATACACCGATTTTTTTATCGCCCTGAAAGACGCCGCCGCAATGGAATCCTTTTCTCCCGCGTATCAGGAACTTGTTGACAAAGCGGTTGAACAAATCGAAGCCTTTGGCAAAGAACGCTCTGTGGTCAGGCGGCGGGAAATTCTCGCGGAAGCGCAAACTGTTGCGGAACAAAAGAAAAACGAAGCGCTTGCCGAAGCGGAAGCCGAATACGAGAAAGGAAAGGCGCTCGCCTATGGCGAACTTGCACGGGGCAGGAAGCGGTTGGCCGCCGCCGCGGCTGAGATCGCGGCTGGAGAAGCGCGGATCGACGAGGCTGAAGCGCAAATAGAGAATGGGAAACGTCAAATAGCCCAAGGATGGGAGCGGCTTGCGCATGAAAAAGCCCAAGCGGAACGGGAACTAGCGGTCAACGAAAAGGCCATTGCGGACGGTGAGGCTGAAATCGCAAAGGCGAAGCGAACCCTTGCCGAGAGCAAGGCGCAGCTTGACGCGGCGCGGGATCAGGTGGAAAAAGTACGCGCATCGCGGTTTCTTATGATGAGCAAAAAAACGCAAGAGTCTGTCGCGCAGTACGACGCGGGAATCGCGGCGTACAACGCGGGCGTTCAAACCGTCGCGGAACAGGAAGCCGCGTTGCGGCGGGGGCGGGCGGAACTCGAAGAAGGCAGGCGGCGGGCGGAAGCGGAATTCGCATCCGCTGAACAGGAACTGGCGGCGCGGGAAGCGGACATCGCCGCAGGCGAGGCGGAAATCGCGTTGAACAAGCAAAAGTTGCTGGATGCGCGGAAAGAACTCGTGGCGGGCGAGGCGCGATTCGCGCGGGAAAAGAGAAACGCCGAGTCGGAACTGCGGCGCGGCGCTGAAAAAATAGAAGACGCCCGTTCGCAAACAATTGAAATAGCCATCCCACTGCCCATGTGGTATGTGTTCGACCGCAACAGCAATGTGGGCGCCGCCGCGTATAAAAGCAACGCCGAAAAAATCAATGACGTGGCAAAGGTGTTTCCGGTGTTTTTCCTCCTGATTGCGGCGCTTGTGGCGCTCACCACCATGACGCGCATGGTCTCTGAGGAGCGAACCCAAATCGGCGCGCTCAAAGCGCTTGGATACCGGAAACGGGTGATTCTTGTGAAGTACCTCGTGTACTGCGGCGCAACCGGCGTTGCGGGTTCCGCGGCGGGCATGGTCATCGGGTTTAAGGCGCTTCCCATAGCCATTTACAACGCATTCGGAACCTTGTACCATTTGCCGCCCCTTGTGACGGTTTTCAACTGGGGCTTTGGACTCATCGCATGCGCCCTCATGCTTGCCTCCACCGCAACGGCGACCATATTCGCCTGCTACCATTCGCTGTGGGAAAAGCCGTCGGCCCTCATGTTGCCGCGCGCCCCGAAGGCTGGAAAACGCATCCTGCTTGAATACATCGGCTTCATTTGGAAACGGATGAAATTCACCCACAAGGTTACGGCGCGCAACCTTATCCGCCAGAAGCGGCATTTTTTTATGACTATTACCGGCATCGCGGGCTGCACCGCGCTCATGGTGGCCGGTTTCGGTTTGAGAGATTCCATCGTTGACATCGCCCGCACCGAATTTTCCGATATTCTTCTCTACGATGTTCGCATTGAACTCAAGTCAGAAGCGTTTGACGGCATTGATAGCGAGAGCCGGTGGATTGCGGTTCACAGCGAGGCGGGTTTCATCAAAAGCGGTGGTGAAAGGCTCAGAGCGTCGCTCATGATCCCTCAATCTGCGGATGCTTTCCCTGATTTTATCAATTTGAAGGAGAGAAAAACAAAAAAAGCCCTTGCCTTCAGCGAAGATTCCATTGTCTTGACAGAAAAGGCGGCTGAACAGCTTGGTTTGAATATAGGCGATGCGTTCGTCATAGAGAAGGCGAATGGGAAAAGCGGCGAATTCAGGCTGTCGGGGGTTACGGAAAATTATGTGGGGATCTACTGCTATATTGGAAGCGCGGCTTATAAGAGCGCTTTCAACCAGGGAGACGGTGAAGAAAACCTCCAGTTCCGAACCATATTGGCGATCACCGGCATACATGAAGAGCGCGATCAGAATGTCTTCACCGCGAAAACGCTCTCCAACGACGCCGTGATGATGCTTTCGTTCACTTCGCAAACCCAAGTCTCTTACAACAACCTGCTCAACAGCATCAATTTTGTGGTGATTATCCTGATTGTCGCGTCAGGCTGCCTTGCGATGCTGGTCATTTACAACCTCACCAACATCAATATCAACGAGCGGAAGCGGGAAATCGCCACGTTGCGGGTGCTTGGGTTTCATCAAGGCGAGGCCGCCGCCTATATTTTCAAGGAGATCACGACGTTAAGCGTGATAGGCGCCGGAGCGGGCTTGTTTTTAGGCGTTCCGTTGCACCGGTTTATCATCGGCGTCGCGGAAAACGCTGATCTCATGTTCGGAAGGGACATTTCCGGTCTTGGTTTTGCGCTTTCCGGCCTTATCACGTTGCTTTTTTCAGCCGCTGTTGATCTTCTCATGTTGCCGAAACTGCGGAACATCAAAATGGCGGAATCCATGAAAGGAGCGGAATAGCTTTCGCCTTGTGAGAACGCGCGGTTCGGCGCGTGTTGAAACCGGATCATCGCTTAATCTTAAACCGCACCGGATACCGGTAGCGTACCGCGACCGTGACGCCATTCGATTCAGCCGGAACAGCCGTTATGTCCTTGAATGCGTTCACCGCGGCTTCGGCGAAGCCGCAGTCAGAGGGATCTTCCTTCAATACATTGATCCGCCTGATTTCTCCCTTATTGTCGATAAAAAGCTCCAGAATCACGGTGCCTTCGACGCCGGAACGCAGAGCGATGGCAGGGTACTCCGTATTTTTGCGTATCTGATCCTCGAACAATACCGGCGGCGCCGATATTTTATGTTGGGGAAGAAACTCTATGGCAGGCTCAATATCCACAGGTTCAATATTGTACACCGCAGATTCAGGCTCGCCTATCACCTGATCTGCGGGCGGTTCATCGGTTGCGATCATGTTTTCCGCGACTGCGGATACGGTTTTTTGCGAAGGAACCGCTTTGCGGGGGGGTGGCGGCGGAAGCGGCGGTGGCGGCGTGTCTTCCCGAATATCCGCCAGTTTCATCACGTTAGGCGCGGGCTCTTCATTTGAGATCACTGCATTCATCTTAAACGCCACAAAAAAGATGAGAAAGGCATGTAAAGCGCCGGCAAATATAAAAATGATAAGCCTTGTTCTACTTGTATTCATTACAGTTAATGCGTATACATTACCGGTTTTCACTAAAAAAGGCAATGACACAAAAAAAAATACCGTCGCCGAAAGGAGGAGAACGGCAACGGTATTACATATATCTTATAGGAGGAATGTACTATAATAAACAGTATAAGGGTATAAACGTTACACGGTATAAACTTTTTTATGTTTTTTTACGCTTTTTTATACGAGGGTCTCCTCCGCAACGCCTTTGTCAAAGCCGCCATGTCCGCTTCTCCTTCCCAACCATGCGGGGCAAGCTCCTCCATGCTAATATCCAGCGAAAAAGGACGCCGCGCCACATGCTCAGGGTAATGGGCGTCCGACGAGGTGGTGAGCGGATAGCCCAACGTGTCAATTGAGGGGGGCAGCCGCACGCATTCCAGCGCGGCCCAAGGGCCGGGAACCACCACGCCGAGTTGGCTTGTCATGGAAAACGCCGGACGATCAACATGCGCGGGAATCACGATGCCACCATATTCCGCGACTTTGCCGCCTATCTGATCTACCGATAAGTCAAGCGGGTTCACTAAATAATACTCAACCTCGCCTTCAATATCGTCATGCTCGTCAACAAACACCTGATCTCCGGTCTTTTCAGGATCGTTTGGAAAAGGCGTGAGAATAGAATAGGCGTATTCGCTGAAGGCAAGGCTTGCCTCAAGGCTTGTAAACAGGCACACCACATGAATTTCTTCTGAAGTTGTGGCTTCCATGCCGAAAATCGGGAGAATGTTGTATTGGGGGCAGACCTTTGCGAACGCCGGACAGTTCAAGCTCGAATTGTGATCTGTGAGCGCGAGGACTTCAACTCCTTTTGACGACGCCAGTTCCGCCAAGAAATGGGGGCTTAAATCAAGAGACCCGCACGGAGAAAGACAGGAATGGTTGTGAAAATCGGCTAAAAGCGGCATGGTGTGAGTATATCACGATTTTTATTTGCTTGTATAGCCGATTCTTCTTGCGCTTCTTGGACATCCCGGAAACTTTCGTTTTCCGGTATTTACATAAGGGAAGAATCAAGAAAATAAAGCCAGAGACAGCTAAAAGTGAAAATGAAATAGAAAGAAGAGATGACATTGAGTTTGAAATAATAATGTTTGGAGCGGTCTATGCTGTTGAATGAGAGCGTGGTGTAAAGGAGCGATACCACGAGGCTTAGTCTCATCAGAAGAAAGAATATGACCTTTGACATTCTTCGATTGACTTTTTTTCGCAACAAAGGCATTATATAACGCATGAAATTAATCTTTTTAGGTCCTCCGGGAGCAGGCAAGGGAACGCTTGCGGTCCGGGTAAAGGAAATCCTCAACGCGCCCCATATCAGTACCGGAGCGATATTCAGGGAGGCCATTGCGGCGAAAACCTCTTTGGGACTCAAGGTAAAAGCCATCATTGATTCGGGAAAGCTCGTCGATGATGAGGCAACCATCGCGCTGGTAAAAGAACGGCTCGCGCAAGCCGACGCGCAGAAAGGCTACATTTTGGACGGTTTCCCCCGCACCATAGCCCAAGCGGAGGCGCTTGCGACGTTTTCCACAGTGGATAAGGTCGTCAACTTCGATATACCGGATCCCGGCGTCATAGAGCGGCTTTCAGGCAGACGTGTGTGCAGGAAATGCGGGTTTAACTGGCACACAGTTTTCAACCCGCCCAAGCAAGAGAATGTCTGCGATACGTGCGGCGGCGAAGTTTACATCCGCGACGACGATAAGCCTGACGCCATTGGCAAGCGGCTTGAGGTCTACCGCGAACAGACCGCTCCGCTCATCGCCTTTTACCGCGCAAAAGGACTCTTGGTCGATATTGACGCAAGCCCCATGGTCGATGAAATCCTCATAAGCTTCAAAAAAGCGGTTGGGCTGTAAGCCTTATACGAGAACGCCTCCACCGGAAGTGTTGTCGAGGCGTTTTTCTGCTTCCGAAAACCTCACTTCTTCGCGGGGATCGCGTTTCGCACCGCTTCAAGGAAGCCTCGGCTGGATTCGGTGGCGCCAGAAATGGCGTCCAGATCCGTGGAATTGGACTCAAGTATTGACTCGGCAAGGCTTTCCATCGCCACGCCGCCGATAAATTCATCGTCTTTGTGGTCGATCACTTCTATTGATTGAATGCCGTTGCTGTTTGAATGCACCAGCGCCCGAATAAGCCCCCGGTACCCTCGCCCCGCGCCTTCCAGCACGCTCTCCGGCTCAACGGCGGTTGCGGACGTCGAACCCACGCAGGCTGTTATCATGGAAGCGCAGAGAAAAGATAGAAACAACAGATTTGTGTTCATAGTATATAATAGTACGGGATTGGCGAGTGAAACGCTTTTTGATTTCTCAACGCAACGCAAATTACTTCGCTTTTTCTCTTGACAAGCCGGAAAAACAGCTTCATCATAGCTATAACACTTTATCTATTAGGAGTTGATTAATGAGTTACGGTATTGATGCCATTAAGAATGTTTCTATTGCCGGACATGGAGGAACCGGCAAGACCACCCTGTTTGAACATTTGCTCTATGCAGGCGGGGTGATTCAAAAAGCTGAACCAGTTGAATCCGGTAGAACCGTTTCGGATTCAAGCCTTGAAGAAATTGAGCGGAAAATCTCAATTCATACGGCTTTGGCGTATATTACGCGGAATGGCAAAAAAATCAATTTTTTTGATACGCCCGGATCTCCGGATTTTACCGGAGATGTGATACTCTCATTCAGAGCGTGTGATATTGCCGCTCTGACCGTTGACGGACGCTCCGGCGTACAGATAGAAACCATAAAACTATGGCGGAATCTTGAGGAAGGACAGAAACCGCGAGGTATTTTTGTTACCCGCCTTGATGAGGATCGGGCGGATTTTGATAAAACCCTGCGCGATATAAAAGATAAATGTAAAATAACGCCGGTACCGGTTGCCCTGCCTATGGGCGCGGGCGCGGCGTACAAAGGCGTTATTGATGTGCTGAACGAGAAGGCGTATTTTGTACAGGGCGATGGAAGCGCCCTTGAGAAAGACGGCGCGATTCCGGCGGAATACGCGGAAGCGGTGGCGGAGGCGCGGGAACGGCTCATTGAGGCTGCGGCTGACGGAGATGATACGCTCATGGATCGCTACCTTGAAAAAGGATCGCTTGACGCCGAAGAAATGCACAGGGGTCTCATTGAGGCCATTGCGGATCATAAATATGTGCCGGTGTTCACCGGTTCGGCGATGAAGAATTCCGGCCTTATTCCGTTTTTGGACTTCATCGCCGATATTGCGCCTTGTCCAAAAACCGCAAAAGACATTGTAGTTGACGGGGAAGGCAATAAGCGGGATATTTCCATGGATCCTTCGCAGCCGCTGGCGGCGCTTGTCATAAAGACAACCTACGATCAATTTTCCGGCAAACTTTCATGGGTAAAAATTATCAATGGAACGCTTTCCGGGGATTCCGAAGTGTACAATGTGTCCGAGAACAAAAAAGAACGTATTGGGAAACTTTTCTTCTGCCAAGGCAAGCGGATTGAGGAGACGTCCGAAATCAGAACCGGCGATGTCGGCGTCATCGCCAAATCCGCAAGCCTCAAGACCAACGATACGATTACGTCAAGCGCTTCGTCCTTCACCTTTTTGCCTTTGCGCCTGCCCGAACCGGTTCACTCGGTGGCGGTGAACGCCGCGGCCAAAAAAGACGATGACAAACTGGGCGCGGCGCTTATCCGCGCCGCTGAAGAAGATTTGACGTTCCGCTATACGTTTAACGCGGAAACCAAGGAAGCCGTCATTTCCGGTATGGGCGAACTGCACGTCAATATTATTCTGGATAAAATTAGAGCGTCCCACAAAATGGAGGTTGAGACGCGCGTTCCCCGCGTTCCGTACCGTGAAACAATTACAAAAAAAGCGACCGCCGAATATACGCACAAGAAACAGAGCGGCGGTCACGGTCAGTTTGGGAGGGTGACGATTGAAATCTTGCCGCTTCCCCGAGGCGAACAGTACAAGTTCAACAACAAGATTTTCGGCGGCGCCGTTTCCAAAGGCTATATTCCCGGCATTGAAAAAGGCATCCATGACGCTATGGAACGCGGCGTCATGGCGCAGTATCCGGTGGTTGATGTGGAGGTGAGCCTGCTTGACGGCAAGGAACATCCGGTTGACTCAAACGAACTTTCATTCAGACTTGCCGCCCGCAATGCGTTTCGTGATGCCATGAAACACGCGGCCCCGGCTTTGCTTGAACCCATCACCAATTTGACGGTCTTTGTGGAAGACAAATATTTGGGCGATGTGATGAGCGATCTTTCCGGCAAGCGCGGCAAGATTTTAGGGCAGGACACGGTTGGCGGCATCGGCGAGATCAGGGCGCAAGTTCCCCAGTCCGAGTTGCTCCGGTACTCCATAGATTTGCGATCCATCACGAGCGGCACCGGCTCTTTCAGCGTTGAGTTCGACCACTATGCGCCGATTTCCGGCAAGATCGCCGACGAGGTGATCAAGGCGGCCGCCGCGTTCCATGTCCACGAAGAGGAAGATTAATCTATAACAGAGGAAAAGCGGGCGGGCGTACTTTTGGGCTTAACCGCTTTTCCCGGAGCCTATGGCGGCGCCTGTAGTGTCATATCAGTTTGAATGGAGGCTCGTTCCGCAAGGAAATTTATAATAGCGTCTGGTCTGACTTCAAATTTCTGCAAGCGCAGCCTGTTTCAAATGTCAAATTTGTTCACAACGATCCGCTTTTTCCATAGGGCGATGCGACGGATTTCTGAGCTGAACCTTTTGACGAGAGCGACAATTGTTAGTCGCGCCGGTGAATTGAAGCGGCCATTTTTGAATCTGGTTAATCTGGATGCGGATGAAATTGCCGCCAACGCTTTCAAAGCTTCCGCCGTCCTGTAGCGCGTCACTTTTCATAAAAACTCCTGCGATCCTGTACCCACAGCACACGTCCCGCATAGGCCGCATGATTCTTCGCCTTGATTGAAAATAGTATATAAAAATCATGTAAGAAGAATGAACCTCCCCGCTCTTCAGGGCGGGGAGGTTCATTTAATACAGCAATTTTATTTATATAAATATAAAACATAGAGCCTTTCCCAAAACGCGCAAAGCGACAGTTTTGGAAAAGGCTCCATACGTACTGTTTTTATCAACCGGTTAAGCCGTCGGCGTTTCAGTTGTCTCCACGGGCGTTTCAAAAGTTATATCTTCAAGATTACGTTTAAGATCGGCGGCCGGCAAAAACAGCAGCTTTACCCCCTTTACGTGCCGGGCGTTCAGTTCTTCCGGCGTTGCCGTCCCTTCGCTGGAAACCGAAACGCGGAACGAGCCAAACCCTTCAAGATTCACCGACTGCCCCAGTTTGAGGAAAACCGGCAAAACTTCAACTAAATTGGAAAGAACGCTCTGCACGTCCCCCAGGGAAAGCGCCGACCGTCCCTCTATTTCTTTCGCGATGTCCTTAATTCCTACCGTCCCCGATTTTTCCTGCGTCAAATACCATTTTGACTGGGTTGCATCCTGGGGATTCTTCCTCTGAATTTTTTTGAGCCAAAGCGCCATATACGCCTCCTTTGCGTTAAAATATGCCTCTACTATGGCATAGCGCCGTGAAAAGGTCAAGCGATTTTGTTACGAGGCGCGGCGCTCTGCGCCCGGAGGCGCGCACGTCTGCGCCCGGAGGCGCGCAACCCTCCGCGCAGAGGCGCAACCCTCCGCCCGGAGGCGCGGCGCTCTGCGCCAAGAGACGCGCAACTCTCCGCCAAGAGATGCGCATCTCTGCGCCCAGAGATGCGCAACTCTCCGCCAAGAGACGCGCATCTCTCCGCCCAGAGATGCGCAACCCTCCGCCCGGAGACGCGCATCTCTGCGCCAAGAGATGCGCATCTCTCCGCCAAGAGATGCGCATCTCTCCGCCCGGAGACGCGCGTCTCTCCGCCCCGCAAGGGGGCGAGAAAAACATACGGCCTTTTTGGGAGACGCGGGGGTCTTGCCTCAATGACCTCCGTGTTCGCCGGGAAGGGCGCTCCGCTAAAACTGCCGGATGGCGCGGACGCGACATTGGGTTTTAGAACTACTCCCAGAATCCCTATTTCCAATCAGAGCTTCTTGCCCTCCATCTGAAAAGTTTTCACCCCACCAATAATATCTTTTCAGATAGCTTTCATACCCAGAATAGGTTGAGGACCAATACCAGCCAAGGCTGAAGCCTCCCAGGTTCCGCATGTGCAGATTGCCGTACATATAGTGAAGTTCATCCCGTGACGGGAGGAACCAGTCGTCAAAACCGTTGACTTCCAGAGCGTCGCAAGCCTGGGCCGCCCAGCCGAACCCGCCGCCCCGGTTATTCGCCTGCACCATGATGGCCTGGGTGTTCGCCTTTCCTGTTCCCACAGCCCGCTGCGCTTCGATTGCAACTCCCTCCTCAGTCGCGTATAACTTACGGACAATATCCGCCGGCGCCGCCTCAAGATACCGCCAGCCCCCGGAGTTGTTCCCTTTGTCGTAGAAGATGAGTCCCCCGGCGGGGCCGGTGTCGCCGGCCTTGTAGACTTTTGGCTCCTCCTTAACGGGCGTTGGGACAGGGGCCGGGTCCGCGGGGTCTCGCGCGTTCTGCGCCGGAATCCCCAACGCCTGCGCCATAATGTCGAGCGCGGGATCGGACGCCTGGCCAGCGGGTTTCGCCGCCGCCCCGCCTCCGTAACCCGTCGCCTCGCTCTTCACCAGCGCGGCAATGACGGGGCCGTCCGGAATGTTCCGGTTGAACTGCCCCTCAATCGCGGCGGTCTGCACGCTCAACCCCCGAACCCGCAAGCGGTACAAATCCCCGATCTTTGAAACCGCGCCGGAAATGATGGTCTGCGCCCCCGCCATGCGTCCCAGAGCCTGGGCGGTGTTGTCGTCCACCTCGCCGGACATCTGGAAATCCAGTTCCGCCCGGATCGTGTTGAGTTGCTGACGGTCAACCACGGAAAAAATCTTGTCGTTCACCGTATTGGCGATAAGCTCGTCGATGATATATTCCGACAGGGCCGGAAAATCCGACTGGATGTTGAGGATCACCAGTTTGTTCCCCTTGGGAAGCTGCTTGTTGAGGTAATCCGATGTCTCCCGAATGGCGGCGTCCAGTTCGTCCGCCGGGACTGTGGAAGCGGCGGGAGCCGGAGCGCCGCCGCAAGCCAAAAACAGAACGCAGATCAAAAAAAGTCCGATCCCGTTTGCTTTACTCATCATTTCATTCTCCTTATAAATACAAATTATAGTATCAATATGGCGTCAGGCGCATCTGCGCCGCCCGCCTAAAAAACCCAAATGGCGCGCGCCGAATAGGATCGACGCTTCTCTCCCTCGCCGTCACCACAGCGCCGCCTGTTGGACTGGCTTCGGTCGCTAAACCTTTGACACCATGGGGTAGCGCTCGTACGCTCCGGCGATGACCAGCGCCACCCCATCGAAAGCCCTCCCCGCAATTCAAGCCGCGGGTTCCGGTAAATCAGATTGATCCCATCCTCGCTTGGCGGAAACCATAAACGTCAATTCCAACGGACTTCGGGCCGCGAAAGACGAATGGAGCGGGTTCAGAGCCTTCTCTGGCGGCGCGTCCGCGACAAGCCGCGGACATTCAAGTCCGTGGACAAATTGGGGCTTCCCCCGGCGCGCCGCGTTTTCGTGGCGGAACGTGAGCCGCAGTGTCCGCGGGCGGGGCGTGTCGATCTCAATGTCCGGCGCGGGGCGGGGCGCCGGGGTCTTGTCGCAAATCGGGATGCGAAGCTCCTTCCGCCCGTTGTCCGGCGCCTTGCCGTCGTTCTGGAGGTGGAACCTGACGAATTCCTCTTCCTTTTTCTTGAGCGGGCCGCTTTTCTCGTTTTTCTCCCGCATGTCGCTTTTGGCGTAGGATGCGGTCTTGCGTTTTTCGCGCGGAGACTTGGCCTCAATACGCAGGGTTTCAAGCGCGGACAGCTTGTCTTCGGGCCGCCCCCGCTCGGCCTTGCGATTTTTGGACACGCCAATGAGACTGCCGCTCCACTCGACAAATTCCGCATCTTTTGAAGGGATGCCGCTCATGGCAAAGTCCTTTCCAGGCCGCTTTGAGCGGCGGTTGAATCAACCATGAACGCGCGGCGTTCGCGCTGACTTCTTGTAAAGAATATATTGAAACGCCTCAACCGGCCGGCTGGCGGCTCCAATCGAGAGGATAGCGGTCTTAACCGGGAGGCTGGAAATCCTGTTCCGCCGCTGGCGGCGCCTGTGGCGGGGCTTGTTCCAGAGAGAAAGCGGCGCATCTTGCCGCGCGGCGCATTACACGGCGCGCGCGGGCGACGTCGCGCGAGACTGAGGGCTGCGGAGACAGAATGTCTCCCACATGGAGTCCGGTTATATGTTGCTAAGAAGTTCTGCGGGGGGGGGGGGGGGATCAAGCGGAAAGGATTAACCGCGCTGGAAGGCGTCTTCGAACTTGGCGGCTTGTTCATTTTTTATCAACGCTCCTTTTTGAAGATGCAGACGCTTGAGCCTGTCCCCAAATTCAATTGGCGCGGGAATGTTGTTCCCTGTGAAACAGCCTCGCTTTTGAAAAGAATTATATACCTTTCATATCTAATTGTCAAGGCGTCAAGCGCGGGAAATTTTTCCGGCGGCGGCGCGACATGCGGCGCGACATGCGGCGCAAAATGCGGTTGCGGCGGCCTCAACCTGTCTATGGGAGAGTTGGTGGAAACGCTTTTCGCCCCCCACCTTGGTGAAAAGTTTGACGCTTATCAATATAACCTCAAACGAACATTTAGACGTGTCCCTCTATATGACGATACGAGCCGCCTGCGCGGGGAGATAGATATCCCGCTTTCCAACACCACCGTATGTATGGCGGTGGAAATCAAAAGGCGGCTGGACAAAACGGATCAGGTTGATGAGCATATAAAGCGTATGCGGTTAATCCGCAAACATCCGCCGGCGGAAGCCAAAGGGAAAACGTTGCTTGGGGCGATAGCGGCGGCGGCGGTAAATCCTGACGTACGGGAATACGCGGAGCGGTTTTTTTGTTCTTGAATTAACGGGGGAAGATGTCCGTTTGCTTGAGCCGCCGCACGGGTTTAAGCCAAAAGAGTGGTAAAAAGCCCGGCGGCAAACGCAAGGAGGGCAGATGGAACATCATAAACTATGTGATACGCGAAGCGGGGAGAAATCCTAAACATGAAGCGTATACGCCGCGTTATGACGTTTCGCGTTCATGTTCAATCTGATCGCCGCCCAGCGGCATAAGTAAAGAGCGAGGCATGATCCCAATGAACTACCCCGCCGCAGAGCGCGCGAACAAGTTTGCGGCGGGGTATTAGCCCCCTCTTGAATAAACGATGGTGAACGCACCATACGCGCCGAAACAGACGCTTTTCCGGAAAACGGCGCGCGGACAATGGCCGTCGAGGGGAAGGCGAAGCTTCAGACGGCCGATGCGGACAGCCACATTAAACGTATGGAGAAACTGCGCGGATACGCGGAGTCGCATGGCGACCGGCGGGAATTGTCCGGGGCGCTGGCCGCCGCGGTTGTATCCAACAAGGAAAGAGACTATGCGCTTGAAAACGGCTTTTACGTCATAGAGCCTTCCGGGGAGGACGTGAAAATAACCAAGCCGGATGCTGATCCCAAAGTCTGGCAAGCTGGCGCGGCTTCCTCCCGCAATGTTCCCGTAGTTTCTTGCGAATAACCCGCCCACTAGAAAGAATTTTCCCAATATGTCATAATACGGCCTGTAAAAAGGCTGCTTTTCGAAAATTGTCGATCAAGTATGGAGGATAGTGTGTATAAATCTGTTGATTCAAAAGTACATTTTCCCAAGTTGGAAGAAGAAACGCTTGCGTTCTGGGAAAAAAACCATATTTTTGAAAAATCGGTGCGCCAGCGGGAAGGACGGGAGGAATTCGTGTTCTACGACGGGCCTCCTTTTGCCACGGGATTGCCGCATTTCGGGCATTTTGTGCCTTCGACGATTAAAGACATTATTCCCCGCTACAAGGCGATGAAGGGGTACAAAGTCGAACGCCGGTTCGGTTGGGACTGCCACGGACTTCCGGTTGAAAACCTTATTGAGAAAGAGTTGGGTCTCAATTCAAAAACCGAGATCGAAAAGTACGGCATAGCGGCTTTCAACGAAAAATGCCGCGAGGCGGTGTTGCGCTATACGAAGGAATGGCGGCAGATCATTACGCGGCTCGGACGCTGGGTTGACTTCGATCACGATTATAAAACCATGGAAAGCGACTATATGGAGACCATTTGGTGGGTGATGAAGTCCCTGTGGGAAAAAGAATTGCTTTACGAAGGCCACTACATCCTCCCCTATTGTCCGCGTTGCGCCACCGTGCTTTCAAATCACGAACTCAACCTCGGCGGCTACAAGGATGCGCATGATCCGGCCATCACGGTCAGGTTTAAGGTGAAAAAGGCGAAAACGGAACTAGAGGACTGGGGCGTAACAGGCGGCGACGTGTACTTTCTCGCATGGACTACGACGCCATGGACGTTGCCGTCGAATCTTGCGCTGACCCTTGGCCCTGCCATCGACTATGCGCTCGTAGAAGACCATGAACGCGCCCCTAGCGGCGGCGCCCCTAGCGGCCCCGCTTCCCCAAAAACCTATTACATCCTCGCCGAAGCCCGCATCTCCGCATATTACAAGAACCCTTCAGATTACACTATTGTATGGAGGAAGAAGGGAAGCGAACTGGCGGGCGTCCAGTACGAACCGTTGTTCCCGTATTTCGCCGAAGCCGAATCGCGGAACGCCTTCCGCGTCTATTTGGGGGACTTTGTATCGACAGAGGACGGCGCCGGCATCGTGCATACCTCGCCAGGCTTCGGTGAAGACGACCAGCGCGTGTTGAAAGGGACCGGCGTGCCGGTGATCTGCCCGGTTGACGCCGAATGCCGGTTCACTGCGGATGTGCCGGATTACCAGGGGCTTTTCGTCAAAGACGCGGACAAAGCCATCATGGAGCGGCTGAAGCGGGAAGGCAAACTGGTGAAGCGCGAGCAAATACTGCACGCATACCCGCACTGCTGGCGGTGCGGACATCCGCTCATCTACCGCGCGGTGGGGTCGTGGTTCGTAGACGTGCCGAAGATCAAACAGGACATGCTTGACGCGAACAAGCGGATATATTGGGTGCCTGATCACATAAAAACAGGGCGGTTCGGCAAATGGCTTGAAGGCGCGCGGGAGTGGGCGATCAGCCGCAACCGCTATTGGGGCAATCCGTTGCCCATCTGGAAATGTCCGGACTGCGGCAAGATCATCTGCGTGGGAAGCCGCGCTGAGTTGAAAGCGCTTTCCGGCAGGGAGTTGTCCGACCTGCACAAACATTTTGTCGACGACGTTACGATCCCCTGCTCAAAAGCGAAAGGGCGCGGCGGTTCTGACAACTGCGCCGGCGTTATGCGCAGAATACCGGAAGTGCTTGACTGCTGGTTTGAATCCGGCGCCATGCCGTACGGACAAAACCACTATCCGTTTGAAAACAAAGATTTCTTTGACGCGCATTTTCCGGCGGACTTTATCAACGAAGGGCTTGATCAGACGCGAGGCTGGTTCTACACCCTCACCATACTCGCGGCGGCCTTGTTCAAAAAACCCGCGTTCAAAAATTGCGTGGTGTCCGGGCTGGTGCTTGCCGGCGACGGCAAAAAAATGTCCAAAATGCTGCGCAATTACACGGATCCGATGCAACTTATCAATACATTCGGGGCGGACGCGCTCCGCCTCTTCCTTATGCATTCGGCGGTTGTGAAAGCGGACGATCTCCGTTACAGCGACGAGGGACTGCTTGAAACGCTCAAGGGCATCCTCATCCCCCTGTGGAACGCCTACACTTTTTTCGTAACCTACGCGAACATCGACAAGGCGCAGCCCAATGGAGCGCCTGACGATCCATCCAATCCGCTTGACAAATGGATACTTTCAACTGCGGAAAGTCTGGTTGAAAAGGTGGAAAGCGCGTTTGAGGCCTACGATCTTTCCCGCGCTATTGATCCGATTGCGGAGTTTATCGATCTGCTTAACAACTGGTACATCAGACGGTCGCGGCGCAGATTTTGGAAAAGCGAGAACGACATGGATAAATTGGACGCCTACGGCGTACTGTACGATGTATTGAAAACTCTCATTACGGTGTCCGCGCCGTTCATGCCTTTTATCACCGATGCAATCTGGCGGAATCTCCGCGCTGAAAACGACCCGGAATCGGTGCATCTCGCGGATTTTCCCAAACCGCGCCAGAACAGGAAGGACGCGGCGCTTGAATACAAGATGGCGGCTGTACAGCGGGCGGTGTCTATGGGAAGGGCGCTCCGCTCGACGCACAACATCAAGGTGAGGCAGCCGCTTAAAAGCGTTACGCTTGTCGCCGGCAATGCGGACGAGAAGAAGGCGCTCCTTGAAATGGAAGAGATCGTCCGTGAGGAACTCAATGTGAAACAGGTGATCTTCCGCGACAACGAGGAAGATGTGGTCGCCTACGAGGTTAAAGCGAACTTCCGCGTACTGGGCAAGGAGCTTGGCAAGGATATGAAAGCCGCAGCCGAACGCATCGCCGCCCTGAGTCAGAATGAAGTGCGAAGTCTGCTTGACGGGGCGGTGTTGAGCGTGGACATCGGCGACAGGCAAATTGACATTACTACGGAAAAACTCGATATCCGCCGCATTGAGAAGGCGCATCTCAAGGTGTTGAACGAAGGCGCCTTGACTGTGGGGCTTGACGCCGAAATATCTGAGGAGCTTTCTCAAGAGGGCGATGCGCGCGACCTTATACGGGGAATTCAGAACGAGCGAAAGGAAATGGGGCTTGAAGTGACGGACAGGATTCGCTTGAAAGTTTTTGGATCCGACAGGCTGAGCAAGGCGTGGGTTCACTTTGCGGAGTTCGTTCAGAGCGAGACTCTGGCGGTCGCATCTGAATGGACGCGGATTGACGGCATGAAGGAATTTGACGCGGGCGATGAGAAATGGCTGGTGTTCATAAAAAAGGCGTAGTAGAAGGGAAAGCGGCTTTATATTTAAAGGAAGAAGCGAAAAACGGAAAAATGAGAAAAGGATTGTCCATTTTTTTTATTAGTATGGCGCTTTCAGCGTGCGCTACATCATCAGGGAGCGTGAAGGAACGCGACGCTGTGGATCCATTACGGTCGCTGGACGCATTTGGCGAGTTTGACGCGCTTGATCCCGACGCAACCGTGTACATGACTCTTGATACGCAAGAAGCGCGTCCCCTGTTGGATCTGCTTAAAATAAGTGATATAACCGGCGGGCAAACTGGGCGATTGCTGGACAAAACCACCCGTATTGCCACAGCTTTTTATCCGAAAGACTCCGGGCGGCGGTTTCTCGCCGTGTGCCGCGGAGATTATCCTAACGCGCTTGCCGCGCTCTCCCTTACCGCGAGCGCCGACTGGAAAAAGGTTCGCGCATGGAACAACGCCCCCTACTGGAGATCGGATGACGGCGCGTTGTCCCTTGCCCTCAATGACTCGTGGGCGTTGATTTCCGATGCCGAACCCTTCGCCCGTACAATGCAGGCGGTACCCCCGCAAGAAGAGTTTGACGCTTTCCGGCAGGGAGCGATGTTAGCCGGCTGGATAACGGACGGAGGCGTTTCCTTGAACAACCTCCTGTATTTGCTTGAAATTCCCATTGAACTGTACATACAAAGCGCATTCTTTGCCGTCACTAAAAGCGGCGCGCAGTATGAACTAAGCGTCCGGCTTGAAATTTTCTCGGAAGAGCAGGCGAAAGGCGTTGCGACGCTGTTTTCTTTGGCGCGGCTTTTTATCGGGCGGAATTCCGATTCGGAGAGCGGAACGCCGGCGTTGGCGGAACCGCTTCTCGCAAACCCTCTGGAACAGAGCGGACAGGTGGTGAACATGCGTTCCGGATCAATGACCGGGGAAGAAGTCGCTTTGCTGTTTAATACGTTTATGCTTTGTTTATAAAACTTTTGAAGATATGATGAAGAAATTTTTTTACACGACCGGCGTAGCCGCCTGCGGCTACGCCGCAGGATGCGCCGTATGCCTTGCCCTGTTCTTTTTCTCTTGCAACTCGGCTAGTTCGGCGCCTAAAAAGGCTCAAAATCCTTTTATTACTCTGGATAATGCCGGTGAATTTGAGCCGCTTGCGAAGGGCGGCGGCGTGTACCTCTCTATTGACGCGCAAGGGAGCCGCCCCATTCTTGATTTGCTTTCTTTCAATGGACGCAGCGTCAAAGATGCCGCGTTGATGCTGGACAAAACCACCATGATAACGGCCGCCTTTTATCCCGAAAAGAATGGGGCGGACGGGCTGGACGCTCCCGCTTTTATGCTTTTCGCTCGCGGTTCATATCCAAAAGGGCTTGCCGATCTGTCGCTGGGGCTTGCCAAGGACTGGGAAAAAACAAAATCTCTCGTCGCGCCCGTCTCGTACTGGCATTCAAAAACGAATAAGGCGGCGTTGGTCTTCAACAAAAAATACGCGCTGATTTCCAATGTTGATCCGTTCTCACCGACTAACGCGCTGGCTGAGCCGGGCGTGGCGCCGCCCGACGGGTTCGCTCTGTTCAAGCGGGACGCCGTTATTGCGGGCTGGCTTAACGACGCCAATTCCGTACTCAACGCTTTTCTGGAAATGTACAATTTTCCGTTTGAGTTGGAAATAGCCGAGGTTTTTTTCAAGGTTTCAAAAGGAACCGGGATGCCAGCGGCGCCCGAGCCTCTATACGAAATTGAGGTGGGCATAGAGTCCGTGAGTGAGGATGAAGCTATGGGTTTGGTTGGACGTTTCAACTTGGCGCGTATGTTCGCCGCGCAAATTGATGAAACCGTTGATATCCAGAATGGCATGCTGTTCCTCATGCAGAGACTTTTCTCCAGCGTCCCGAAACGAGACGGCGCCTTTCTTATCGTGAATATCGGTCAATTTAGCGCTGGACAAACCGCTTTACTTTTCAATCTTTTTTCAGTAAATTGAAAGAAGAAAAGGAGAATATATGCCGACGTATGAATATGAATGTAAAGATTGTGGCCACATTTTTGAAGCGTTTCAAAGTATGAGAGATGAGCCGCTCAAGGTCTGTCCTGAGTGTGGGAAAGAAATCCGGCGGCTTATCACAGGCGGAAGCGGGGTTATCTTTAAAGGAGGGGGCTTTTATATCACCGACGCGCAGGCTAAGCCAGCCGCTGGCGGCGCCAGCGCCGCAAAAGATGCGGTTAAAAATGACTCGACGGACAGCGCTGGCGGTGGTTCAACTGCGGACAAAAGCGGCGGCGCTGGCGGCGGAATACAAAAAAGAGAATCGGCAGATGGCAGAGGCTGTGCCGGCGGCGGCGCCGCTGAGAAAAAAGAAGCATCGTAAAAAACGAAGTTATTCTTGAAAAGTAATGAAAAGAAAAAAAAAAGCTCAGAAAAAACAGATTCGTTTTTTCTGTGATAAATGCGGTTTTGAAGTTCCTCAAGACGCTAAAGTATGTCCAGACTGCGGATGCTCTTTTTCATCGGTAAAATGTCCCGCATGCGGTTTTATCGGGCAGGTGGCGTCTTTTCAAGACGGTTGCCCTGTATGCGGATATTCGACAGAGCAAATCGAAAACGCGCAGACCAAGATGGCGCAATCCGCGTCCATACAGGCGGCGCAAAGCGCGCAAAGCTTCGAAACCGTGACCAGCGGACAAGAGACGTCAGCGAGCGTAGATATTTCTCGTATTATAAGAAAAGTCCGCCGATCTATACAGTATACGGAACTGCCGCTGTGGATATATATCATCACCAGCATTGCGTTGATTGTTTCAATGTTGGCGTTGTACTTTAACGTCAGGTGAGTTGTTCCTCGCTTTGTCATCCATTTCCGTTTTGAACGGAACTCTTGTCCGGCAAAGAACTAAACTTCGTTCTTTGTTCTTATTTGGATGGAAGCCATATCAAGGAGTATTGAAATGATGGTATATGCTATTGTTGCGGCGCGGCTGGAAATGCGAAGCGTCCTTACGCTTATAAGCGTGACGCCTAAAAGCGCTCCCATTGCGCGGGACTGGACGCCGGTCGCCGTACAGTCTCCAAGGAAGCGCTATGACCAGTGATTTACTTATTATAGGGGCGGGTCCTGCGGGACTCGCCGCCGCGCAATACGGAAGCCGTTCCGGTCTTGTAACAACGGTTGTTGAACAGCTTGCGCCGGGCGGGCAGGCGTTGCTTATCGACAGACTGGAAAATTACCCGGGCAACATTGGAGCGGAAGGGCAAGAGCCGAAAACCGGCTTTGAAGTCGCCGAAGACATGCGCAGGCAGGCGGAGCAATTCGGCGCCCGCTTTATAAGTGGAACCGTGAAAAGCATTAGGAAAAACACTGCGGTATTCGAGGCGGCGACCCAAGACGAAACCCTGACCGCTCCTTCGGTGATCATAGCGACCGGCGCCAAACGGAAACTCCTCAATGTGCCTGGGGAGCTTGAATTGTACGGGAAGGGCGTCTCGTACTGCGCCGCCTGTGACGGACCCTTTTTTAAAAACAAACGAATCTTCGTGATAGGCGGAGGCGATGCGGCCTGCGATGAAGCCCGCTATCTTGCGCGGCTTACCAAAACCGTCATCCTGTTGCACAGGCGGGACAAACTCCGCGCCCAGAAGGCGATAGTGGAACGAACGTTGCGCAATCCCAATATAACGGTGCGTTTTAACACGCGGCTTACCGCAATAAAAGGCGGAGCGTACGAGAATGTCGCCGCCGTGTCGCTTGAGAACGCCGTCACCGGTGAAAAAACAGAAGAGCCGGCGGATGCGGTGTTCATCTTTGCCGGATCGTCGCCGCAGATGCCGGGCATAGAAGGTCTCGTCCTTGATGAAGCGGGCTATATCGTAACAAATCAGCGAATGGAAACCTCCATTCCTGGGCTTTTCGCCGCAGGCGATGTACGTGCGACGCCTTTCCGTCAGGTAGTAGTGGCTGTGGGAGAGGGGGCCATAGCGGCGCATTGCGCGGCTGAGTGGCTAAGCGCAGCTAGCGCTTAGGTCTGCGCGTCCGATATAATCAGGCGACGCCGCAATTCGTTTGGCAGGTTTTTATTTTGGGGAAATCTCTGGAAACCGAAGTGGGCTTTCCAAAAGTTTTCTCTATATTAAAAAGCCCTTTAAGGCGGGCGGACGCGCTCTGTTCGGAACATTTTCAGTTCAACGGGATGAATTGTGTATCTTGAGAAGGTAAAGATTGTTTCTTATAAGAATGTGTTCCAAAATCTGTCGCTCAGAGGCGCGTTTTGGAAAGCCTAATTGACAAATGAAAAGAATCGGTACGTCAAAGCATATTTTTTTATTCTTTTTTTCTTTGCTGCCATTGAAAGGCGGCTGGTTTTTGGATGCCCAACAGACGAATGTTATACACATTACGCTGGAAGAAGCGCAAGAGCGCGCTGTACAGCAGAGCATCAGCCTGCAAAAAAGCGCCATCGATCTTGAGTCCGCCGCATACTCGGCGTCCCACCTGTGGTCAGAATTTTTTCCCTCCCTAAGCGCAGGCGCGGGCTTCAGTTACGGATCGAATCTCTTTTCCAACGGCAGTTTTACATTGGAAGAAAACAATTTCAGTTACAGCCTTTCAGCAAGCGTGAGCCTTTCTCTGAACGCCGGACTTCCTTTGTCCATGCGAATTATCACCCTTGCGTATCAGAGCCAGTTGTTGACATACGAAGACACGAAGCGGCAGATCAGCATACAGATTACGAAGGCTTTTTACAATCTGCTTGCGGAAAAACAAAACATCGCGCTTCTGGAGGAAAAACTCGATCTGGCGCAGAAACAGCGGGAAAAAAGCGCCGCCGCTTTCAGAAACGGACTTATTTCCGAACGGAGCGATATGCAAGCCCAATTTGCGGTGGAGAACGCCCGTCTTGACGCGAACAAGGCGTCCATTCAGCATGAGTCCCATCTGAGAGATTTTCTGACCCTGCTCGGCATGAACGTCTCTGCCGATCAAGTGGCGCTTGACGGCGCAATTGAAAGCGAGGAGATTTCTTTTGACGCTGAGGCGCTTATACGGGATATTCTTCCCAAAAGACCCGACATCGTGAAGCAACGGCAGACCATTGAGCGGCTTGAACTTGCCAAACGGCAAAAAATTCTGTCAAGCAAAGCGCCTTCGGTGAGCGCTTCCATTCAATGGAGAGGAGGGACGGGAAGCGCCGCCCTACAGGGGCAGTTTTCCGACAGTATAACCGGAAGTCTTTCCGTCGCCATTCCCATTGATCCATGGATACCGGGAACTAAATCGGATCAAACCTTGAGAACCGCGGAAACGGATATTGAAAAGGCGCGGCTTGATCTGGTGAATATTGAAAATACCGCTAAAAATGAGATCAAAAACTTGTGCGCAAATTTGTGGAATTTGTGGGGAACCATTGAGATAGCCCGTATGCAGGTGAATATCGCAGAACGCGCGTACCAGCTTACGGAGCAGGCGTTCCAACAGGGCGCGGTGGAGATTTTAACGCTGGAAGATGCCCGCAACGCTTTGACCGCCGCCCGTCAGCAACTTTTAAGCGCGGAATTGGCGTACAAACTGGGCATACTGGACTTAGAGGCTGCGGTTAACGTCGATTTAATGAGTGAGGTATAGGATGAATAGATCAAGAACACGCTATACACGAAGGATGGTGACCATCATCATTCTCGCGCTTATTTTTATATTCGTACTGTGCATCGTATTTTCGTACCTACAAAAAAGACAACCCCGGAACGCGGGGCAGAACGCCGATCCTCGGCAACCCTCGTCGCAAATAGGCGGCAGTACCTCCGCTGTCGCGAGAAACGCGGTTGCGGTACGGATCGTGGTTGTTGAGAACGACGCAATCGAAAACACCATCCTGATAAACGGAGACATACTCACGGGCAGGGACGTTTCCATTTACCCGACCGTTGCGGGCAAGCTGTCGGAGTTGCGGCTCAAAATTGGGGATCCAGTTGCGCGGGGACAGGTGGTTGCGCTGGTTGATCCGTCTCGTCCCGGCGAAGTTTTTTCGCAAAGTCCCATTGTGTCAACCATAAGCGGAACGATCATGTCCTCCCCGATTGCCGCAGGCAATACGGTGTCCGCCACCACCGCAATCTACACGGTGGGCGACCTTTCCAACCTGCTGGTGGAAACCTTTGTGCCTGAGCGTTATGTGTCTTCGGTACAAAAAGGGTTGCCCGCCGCCGTTTCCATGGAAGCCTTTCCAGGTGAGACCTTCATGGCGGCGGTTGATGAGGTAAGCCCTGTACTCGATCCTTCAAGCCGTACATTGCGGATACGGCTGAAGTTCAACCAGCGAGACAGCCGGGTCAAAGCCGGCATGTTCGCCCAAGTGTCGCTCGTCACCCACAGAAGGATAGGCGTAAAGGTCATTCCCCGCGATGCGCTTATCAACACCTACGGCGTCTATATTGTGTTCACAGTTGACGATGATGGCAGGGCGCGGCGGAAGGAGGTTGCGCTTGGACTTGAGAGTGAAAGCATGGTTGAGATAGCGGAAGGGCTTGCGTTGGGCGAGCGGGTGATAGTCGCGGGGCAGAACTTTTTGTCAGACGGCGATCCGGTGAGGGTGGTTGAGTAGCTCCAACAGCGCGGGGCGGTCATTTACCGCTCGTCGCCTGAATGATGCCCAGCGTCCGTTCGGCGCAACGCTCCCATGAATAGGTTTTTACCCGCTCAAGTCCCAGAGAGCGGCAATTATGGTAAACATTATGATTCATCGTCAGCGTTACGATCCGTTCGGCCATGTCTTCGGCGTCATTCGGGTCGAAGTACAGAGCCGCATGGTCGGCGGTTTCGGGAAGCGACGCGGCGCGGGCGCACGCCACCGGCACACCTGACGCCATCGCTTCAAGGACGCCCATGCCGAACCCTTCGTAAAGGGAGGGAATCACTACCATATCGGCGCCTGCGTACAATTCCGGAAGGTTCTTTTGGGGAAAATGTCCGGGAAAGAATATGTCGGTCTTGTACGTCGCGGAACTGGCCGCCGCTTTAACCTTTTCCGCGCCATGGCTTTCGCTTCCCGCGAGGATGAGTTTATGCGGGTAATGGGTTCTTTCTTTAAAGATGTCAAAAGCTTCGATCAACTTGATGTGATTCTTGATTGGATGTTCAATGCGCGAGGTATACAAAATATAGGGCTGGTGGAAACTGAAGGGCTGAATTAACACCACGCTGTCCACATTTTTAGGACGCGGATAGAAAACCGTTGTATCAATGCCGTCCGGCACCACTTCAATACGAGATTCTTTCACTTTGGCAATGTCTATCAATTCCTGTTTGACAAAACTGCTTACCGCGATAATCTTCTCCATTTGACGCAGAATGTTGGGAAACACAAAGCGGATGATGCGACCTAACGGATCTTTCTTTTCACGGATGCCCCAATAGGCGGCCATATCGTGAATCGTTCCTATGGTGGGGCAAGGCGAGTTGTTGGGAAGCCGTTTGTGTGCGGCCGGAAAAAAGCAGGCGGCATAACCGCGTTTTTTTGCAAATTTAGGGTATTGAAACAGATGCCAACTGAGATTTGCCAACCGTCTGTTTACAGAACATTGGGAGATGAAGTCTAATTGAGGGGCGGTTTCTTTATAGGCGAAGCGGTCGAATTCCCATCCGAATAATTCGTATTGTCCGCTGGATGGCGGAATCCGTTTTAAAAGTTGCAGTAAATATGCGCCAACCGCCGACTTGCCCCCGGCGCAAGCAAAGGTATCAATCCCTATTCTCATGAGGCGCCTCCGTCAATGATACATTCTCATACTGAACTCTGTTTCAAATCGTTCGTCTGGTCCTAGCGAGACTTGTTTGATCGGCATGATGTTGGTCGATTGGTACATATCAATCATTTCGCCTTCAATAGAACATGGCGTTCTTACCGGCAATATATAGGCGTCAAAAAGTTTGTCCGAAGCGATGATGATAATCACTTCGTTTTTTATATCTTGAAATTTGACGCCCTGAACATGTTCAACCACTTCTCCAATACTAATAGTTTCTTTTATATCGGTATTGAGTTTATAAATCCGCAGGAAAGCGTCTCCCTCGCCGGGAAAAGAAAGATCAACGCTGGGGATAAACGTAAATGTTTCATTGTTCGCCCCCCTATTGACAAGCGTATAATGAATGGAAAGGACGCTTTTTTTTAGCTGATACGTTTTTTCTATTTCTATGTTCCCGTAAGGAACGGCGGCATTGACCGGAAGCCTGAAGCTGAGCTTTCCATGCGTCTTGTCCATTTCCAACACTTCAAAGATTTCATTTTTGCAGAAACGAAAGGCGTTCTCGCCAGGACCGCCTTCCAAGAAGCCTGTTTGCGCGGTCTGCATCTTTATCTCGCTGATACGGTCGGCGAAGGTCGCTTCAAAAATTTCACGGGGGGCGAGAATATCCGTCCACGAAGCCCGTTTGCAGGGGGGTGTTTCGGCGGAGAGGGAGAAAGTATCCAAATAGTTCCACGACTTTGGCAGGTAATCCAATTCAAAAATATCCGCGCCCACTGTTTTAATATAGCAATTAATGTTTTCTTCCTGAAAAAGATATTCTTCCTTCCCGTCCAAATCAAAGTCAAACGCCATAAGAGAAGGGATGAATGTCCCTTTCTCCCGGCTTATTTTTTCCGCTTCAAGCAACGCCCGGTAAGCCGCCTTGCGCACCGAGCGCCGGTAAATGCCGCCGCATGAGGTCGGGCAGAATGTGTCATAACCCTGCGCTTTCCAAAGCTCTTCTCTCGCGGTGCGTTTTCGTGATTTATCCCCATGAAGCTGGTTGATAAGGACATTCGTGAACATCATCTTTGAATATAAATAATTAGCCTCAGGATAGTCAATCAGTGACTGCCGCGGCAAGTCGAATTGCCGCTTCAACTGCCTGCGCCGTGTGTATTCCGGTTGCGAAGATAAACTTAAACATGGAGGAAAATACGCCTTTTTGAGACCAGCCAGGGTATTGTAGATTTTGAACGGAGCGGTGAAGTTGACGCTCTTTTCAAAACGGAAAATATCCTCAAAAAATATCTGATACGTAATATCCGGCGCTTGCTCGGTGATCTCCATAAAAACCTGTTCGGGAAATACGCAGAGTATGGAGTTTTCATCCGTATTTGGTTGAGCAAGAAGGTTTTCCACGACAAGCGAAGCTCGCTGCTGGGCAAACAGCGCGTTGAGTCTCGTTGATATGGGAAACACGGTGAGTATTTTTCCTTGATCTTCGGTGATGCACGGAGCGTTGTCAGGCAACCCTGACAGAGAAAATTGCTCCCCGTTAAGAAATGTATAGAGCATACCGCAGTTGTTCAGGACGCTGACGAGGTTTTGCTCCCACGCAAACGCCGGCAATCTACAGCCCAATGGTCGTTTGCCAAACTGCTTGCGAAGATAGGTTGTCAGCAACTCAATTTGACCGATCTTGTCAGACGGCGGGATCAAGGGAAACATAGGCTCGTAAAACCCGCCCCCCAATAATTCAATCTGTTTTCTGGAGATCATCTCCGCCAGAAGCATAAGAAATTCAGGATGCGCCCGTTCCAGCCAGTAGAGAAGAACCCCGGAATAATGCAAAACAGCCGGAATTTGAGGATATTTATTTAATGTTGAAATAAACGGTCTGAGTTTTACCCGATAATTTTTTTCAAATTCATCATCGGTTGTTCCAAAAGGAAGGTGATTGTGCGAACCTAGGATGAAATTGACCCGTTCTTTCATTTTTTTCATTGTTCTCCTAACTATTCGGCTGAAACCGGCTTACGTTGAGATCACTTCGCGCTTAAAGCGATTAACAGAATTGCCGCAGTTGAACTAAAAATAATTGATAAAAATCCCATGGATATAAGACGCAAGGGCTTTCCCCGTAAGAATACGGGTATAATCTCAAAAGAAGATCGTTTTTGAATCTCATCCAGTAAGAAGATCGAAAACAGAACTCCCAAAGAAAAATTGAATGAAACAACAAAAGCCTCAACTATGGTTGAAGCTATGTGCAGCGTAAGCATCAGCGCCGTAAAAGCAAGCCCATTGTAAGCCGTCGCCGCGTTGAACAACTTCTTTTGAGGAACAATCTTCGGGATAAAACGGCTTGCGGCGAGTTCAAGCGTCCAACAAGAAAGCATGGAGAAAGGAAATAAAAGAAAATACTTAAAGAGAATGGAAGAAAACGGCGTGACAACATAAAAGAACAAAGCCCAGAGCGCAAAAACCGTTATAAACAACACCCCAGCCTGAAAAAAAGGCAATGGGCGTACGGCATCGTTTTCCGGCATCTCCTCGATTCCCAATCCAAATTGGATTATCAGATTGAGAGAAATGCTTGCGAAAAGCGCCGCCGATACTAAAGCCGTCATTATACGCTCCTCCTTAAACGTTTTATAATTATATGAAACAACGCCGTCATGTATCCCAGCAAGAGAAGCGCGCCGGAAGACACCGCCAATATCCGCAACGGAAAGAATTCCGTATTGCTGGAAGCGTTAAACAATTCGATAAATCCCTGCGCGCCGCCCGGAAATGAAAGCGCCATGAAACCTAATGGCTCCCTGACAAGGGAAAGCGCGATAATGATGCTCCCCGTTACGCATGCGTGTCTCAACATTTCAATTGCCGCATCGTATGCGTTAAGCGAATCCAGTTTCTCAAGAGGAAAAATCCCAATAAAACAAACTGGAACCAGCAATGTAACGTACAAAAGCTCTAGTGTCAACAGCGGACTTATAAACCAGAGAACAAAGAGAAAAAAAACTGCAATGAGACTGGAAAGAAACCCTACAACGATGCCCCGCCCTTCCTGCGGCAATACCGGCCTTGCCGCAAAGACCGCCACTGCGGTTACGACATACACCCACACAAGGGCGATAGCGACCACAATGGCAAACGACAACCGGCTTGAAGAGAAAAGCAACAGTCCCATGCACGTCAACGTAAAAAGGGGGTTGCGTGTATTAAAAAAAATCTGAAGCGCATTTTTTGTCATGGCAATATCTCCTTTTCAATACGCCTACGATAAATGTCAATTTCTCCCTGGTGAATATACGGGAAAACCGCCCTTGCATGATTGTTCAGCGGAAGGATCTCAATTTCTCCGGCGTTTTCGCCGGCAGCCGGGATAAACGCTATGCATGGAACCAAGATGCCATTGTCGAAAATGGAAAAAAGGAGGGCTTTGCCTTCCATTTTACCGTTCGCGCCGGCAAACCGGTACCAATTTCCCAACGATGTTCTGCCAAGAAGATTTTTTTCGACACGCCGCGTCTCTTCCGTCTGCGAAAGCGTCTTATTCACCGCCTGTATAAACATATCGCCTTGTAGGAATCGGGTTAAAAAAAACAAAAGCCACCCGAAAAAGAGCGCCCCAACTATCCAAGCAACTACGATGCCAGTATTTTTCACAGCGCGATCCTCCGTCTTGCATACAGAACCCGGCTCTCAATACCCCGGACAATGGGAACCAGCGCGTTCAACAGAGCCGCCGCAAAAAATGCGCCATACAGTTCCCCGCCTAAATATCTGAAGATAAAGGTGAAAACAGCCGTTATAAACGCGACAATTAACGCCCCTTGCGTTGATTTTGGCCCGGTAACCGGTTCCGGCGTCAGAAAAAACGCCGTTACTAATGTTCCGCCCGACAGAAATCCGCTTAAAATGTCGCCCGCGCCAAAACCGCCGCCAACGGGCAACGCGCCGAAAAGCCGTATCAGCAGTCCATATCCCACTAGGTAGACAACGGGCGTCCACACGCGGCTCGCCTGAGACGACAGAAGGAGACTAGTCCCCACAAGGAGCGCCAACACCCCCCTGTCCGCAATGACGCCTGCGCCGGTTGCGTTAAAAAGCGTTATATAACCATCGGGCAGTTCAGAGCTGAAAGCCGAGAACACGGTCTTGTTCAAGAAATCGGTGACAACGCCGTCAAAAACCCCGTTCCCCGTAGCCGCCGCGCTTCCCAAAGCCTGTTCGTATGCGGGACGCCACGTAAAACGGATAAAAAGCCAGCCGCCTATCGCGGGGTTCAGCCAGTTGGAGCCGAGCCCGCCAAAACTGTATTTAACAACGATCATGGCGAAAACCACGCCTATCGCCGCATATACGGGGCTGATGTGGTTCGGCAACATCAAGGTCAATACCAGAGCCGATGTAATGGCGCTGCCATCCTTGATCATCGCGGCTTTTTCGGTTCTGAAATAGATGATGAACTCGCAGAAAAACGCTGCGAGCGACACGGTCACCGCTATAATAAACGACAAGAAGGTATCCGTGATGGAAGACTGCATGATCGCCATAAAAGCGGCTAGACTTACCAGCCACATCCTGCTCGCGGTGGGACGGGAAAGATTTATCTGCGGTCTCATATATGCGACTCCTTGGCGGATGTATAGATGGTCGTACTGATGGGCAACCGCGAAGGGCAGACCACTTCGCAACATCCGCATCCGTGGCACTCTAACACAGCCGGATGATCGGGACAACAGGTGATCCGCTTGTACAACAATTCGGGATCAAGCCCGGTGGGGCAGACCGCGCGGCATTCGCCGCAATCAATGCAGCTTCTCGAAACCGCGCCGCCGACATCTTTTTCCAAAAGCGCCAACGCCGCGTAACTTGTTTTCGTCACCGGTTCGTCAAGATCAAGCGCGGCGCGCCCCGCTAAGGGCGACCCTATCACTATCCGTGCGGGAGGGGCAGTGAGTCCGCCGCACTGCTCAAAAAGATCGCGCAACCGCGTCCCTATACGCGCCTTGAACACCTTGGGCGTTTTCACCGCGGATCCGCCTACGGCAATATACCTGTCCAGTATGGGCTTGTGGAGTTTCACCGCGTCATGTATCGCTGATAATGTAGAAGGGCTTATCATAAAAAGGTTCCCCAATACAACGTTTTCTTTTTTTTCATACTCCCGCAGCACCAATTCAAGCTCCCGCTGGTTGTGTTGAGGGTATCTGTTCCCCACAGGGACTACCGCTATGGGAGTTGGGATCGAGTGCAAATTTTGCAGGGTTTTTACTGTTTTTTGTATGTTGCCTATAAGCCGCTTTTCCGTATGCGAAACGGCGTATACGATGTTTTTCGCATCACATGCCTTTGCGGTGATAAAGCCGCCTTCAACAATCTCCTTGATCCGCTCCTCGCAGATCGCCTTGTCTGCGGCAAGCCACGGATCGTCAAACACACATCGAATCACCAATGAGATCGCCTCTTTCCCTATGTTAAGAGCGTTCAGAATGTCAGATACTGGCTTTCCCCCCGCATCCAATTCAACTATACCATACTCCGCTATGAGCCGTTGCAATTCAAACGGCGGCAGATCGCTCCATGGGTATACAGCTTCCTTCTTCCCCAACCGCTCGAAACTTCCTTCCATACGGATAACAAGGGCGTCATTGGCGACGCCTTCTACGGTTTTCCACGAAGCCATACGCACAACTTTTCCTGGCACCGTCGCATGAATATTTGCGGATCCCGGACCCTGGCCGCGCCCTATCAACATGCCTTCTTTGACGTATTCTCCAATGAACACAACGGGATACGCCTTGTTTCCCGTATGCTGGATCAAGGGTATTACCGAAAATACCGGTAAAAACGCCGTCTCTATTGACGCGCTGCGCGGCGCATAGGGATCTTCAAAAACAAAACCTCCACGAGGAAATGAATACATCCTTCTCATGCCGCTATCCGTTTACGGAACAAATTCCATTTCTCGCTATATATTAGCATATTCTTTTTCCTGCACCTTTTTTGGCCAATATTAAACAACGCAAGAATACACGGCAAGATGAGCGAGGCTATGGGAAGCATGTCTCGCGCCTCAATACCGGTCTTTACACTATTTTGTTCATTATGCTCTGATTCACTTAAAAAATCCATAAGGTTCTCCAGTGGAAACCGTGAAAATTGATCAAAATCGCCGACATTTTTTTCTTGAACGCTGCTGGAAGCGCCGCCATAGCCTTTTGTTCCCGCTATGAGGCCGTCATCTCCGAGTTGATACTGGAAATAGCCGCCGCCAGTTCCTGTTTCCCAATCTTCTCCAAGAGGAGTAAACGAAAACGAAGTTTGAAAAGCGAGATGCGCTTCATAATCATCCGCTTGAATCAGATGGTCTTTCAGATAACCGGAAGGCTCGCAGTACGCAGTCAGCCCCAATGCTCCGGGCAACGCCAAAGCCAGAAAAGCCGCAAGGGTAAAGGGAATGACAGCGCGGGTAAACAGCGGCGCTTTTGCGATGCTTCCAATAATTGGCACCGGCGTGAACCTAATGTGATCTTGTGAGCCGCCCCTGTTCGATTCCGCCCACACAACGAGCGTCAGAACAATGCAACTGCATCCAAAAACAGCCCCTTCAAACCCAAGAGATACGTTGTTAAGCCTCCCGATATATACATACATGCCGCCAAGCAAAAGGAGCGAAACGGTGGGAAGCAGAATGTCAATCGGCTTTACACCTTGCAGCCGGCGGCTCTGCACAGTACCGTCCGCCGTAGGCTTGATATTCAGCGTTATACTTTTAACGGGATGAAAAAAATACGTCAAACGCGCCCAAATCGTTTTTTTTGCGTCTCCGTACCGTTTCGCCACGAATAACGCCCGCAACGGAGTCGTGATAACGCTCATCATAACTAACGCAATCGCCGAAAGCGCCAGTCCTGCGGAGCCGATAAACGCAAAACCCGCGAAAAGCGGCGCAAGCGCAAGAGTAACCACCGGGCGGCCTGACACCAACACCGCCAAGAACGATGCGGCGGCGAACAGCAGAACGTAAAACGACATGGGTTTGTCATAGCCCAAAAACTCAACGGAAAAAGGAATGTCGTCAAGCGCTTCCTCAAAAGCCGCTTGTATGTTCTGGACGCCACGGTTGTTCGCTTCAACCGAAAGCGGGACAAAAAACAACCGCTTGTCGCCCCTAACAAAAAACGCCTTGAGTTTTTCGGCGTATCCATCACGCCTCGGATCAAAATTTTCTAAGCGTCCCTCCCATGCGTCTAAAGAAATCTCTTCCAACTCGCCGAAATTATCCAAAAAAACCGTTTGCGTTGACTCCGAAATATAGCCGCCGCCGAAGTTGGTCTGTGAAAGGCGTTCTCCGATCTCCCTGTCTGAGTGCGAGGCGTCAAACGTCAGCGCCGCGTACCCATCGCTTCCTTCATGCGGCATAATTTTTTCCGCCGCTCTAAAAAGAAGCGCCGCAAAGCCCAAGGAACAGAGCGCGATTAAGACGGCAGGGATGATCCGCGATTTCAAAGACATGTTCTATCCTACAAAAAAACATACGCTGCGGCAATGAAAATGCCCAGCAAGCCGCCGACCACCACTTCAAGCGGGGTGTGTCCGTGGACCTCTTTAACCGGATGGTATTCGACGCCTGTTTTTTCGGCGACCTTTTTTCCCAAAAAATTTAAGACATGCGCCTGTAAGCCGGAAGCGCGCCGCACCCCCATCGCGTCCCGTAAGACTATCAGGGCAAACCACAAGGAGATAATGAACACATTTGAACCGAGTCCTTCTTTGAAAGCGACTGAGGTTGTCATGGAGGTGACAAGCGCCGAATGACTTGAAGGCATGCCGCCCGTACGCCACGCAAGGGCTTCAAGCACTTCTTTCACCGTCTTTCTGCGCCTGCCAGACAACACCGCCACCGCCTTGATAAGCTGCGCAAAGAACCAGCTTGTAACCGGCGCGAGAAAGAGCGGGTTTTCAAAAAACGCCTTTACGGACGCAGAGTTTATAGACGACAATTTACCACTCTCCGAAACCGGCCATAACATCCCTAAAGAAATAGGCGCTGTCTTTCAACGTGCGTTTTTGGGTTTTATAATCAACATGGACAATGCCGAACCGTTTTGAGTATCCCCACGCCCATTCAAAATTGTCAAGAAACGACCATACAAAATAGCCTTTGAGCTTGACCCCTTCTTTAATCAACGTTGAACAAACGCTCAAATGTCTCTTGAGGTACTCTATGCGTTTTTCATCGTGAATCCTGCCGCCGCCATCAACCGAATCGGGGTTCGCATAACCGTTTTCGGTAATATAAATAGGAAGATTTCCACCCGTCGCTTCGCTTGCGAACTTAATCTGACGGTAAAGACCCCACGGAACTATGGGCCAGCCCATGTCCGTACGTTCCTGCCAGAATGGGACATTGGAATACTTGTTGGGAGAGCTTTCGTCCCATGCAACGGCGTTTTCAAAGTAATAGTTCAAGCCGATGAAGTCCATTTTTTCAGACATCACCTCTAAATCGCCCGGCTTGATAGGAAATTCCCAGCCTGCTTGCAGGACGATCTCAGGATACCCTTTGCCAATAAGCGGGAACAGGAACACTTCCGCCTCAAACGCCAGCGACCTGCGGGTAGCCTCAACATCCGCTTCGCTTTTAGTCGCCGGACGGGGCGTATTGATGTTCAACGTGATACCGATAGGCGCCGTGAGTCCTGTTTTCCGGTACTCCTTGACCGCCGCGCCATGCGCCAGCAATATATGGTGAATCGCGCCCGCCGCTTGCACAGGATCTTTGATGCCGGGAGCGTGTGATCCCATCAAATACCCCATAAATGTAACGCAGAGCGGTTCGTTCATGGTGATCCACTGATCAACGCAATCCCCCAATTCCGCAAAACAGACCTTCGCATATTCAACAAAAGCCTCCACAATGAACCGTTTTGCCCAGCCGCCCTTGTCCTGGAGGACTTGCGGCAAGTCCCAATGGTACAGCGTGGCGCATGCCTGTACGCTGTATTTGTGAAGCTCGGCGCAGAGGCTGCGGTAATAAGCGACTCCTTCTTTATTCACCGCTCCGACGCCGTTTGGCAGAATACGGGGCCACGCGATGGAAAAACGGTAGCTTTTGAAGCCCAGTTTTGCTATGAGAGCGACGTCTTCTTTATAATGATGGTATTGATCGCAGGCTATGTCGCCGTTTTCCCCGGCGTATACCGCGCCCGGTACGCGGCAAAATGTATCCCAAATGCTCTCGCTCCGTCCGCCTTCATATGCGGCGCCTTCCACTTGATAACTGGCAGTTGCGGTTCCCCATAGGAAATCGTCTGGAAACGTTAGTGTGTTCATAATAGTATAATACCATAGAAAAGAAGTGATTGGCAAGGGTAAAAAAGTCGCCCGTCGACGCCATAATCTTTTTCATATATTTTTTATATAGTAACGCCGCATTGAGGAAACCGCGCGTATGTATATAAAGCCAGGCCTCAACGCCGTTTATCGCGGAAACGTGATGAATAGCCCGAAAGCCGCATGGTACAACTCGCTCTGCTTTAACGTGTCGCAATTCACAAATTCTTCTTGAAAAACTATTGACAAGCGCTCATAACAAGCATTAACTTCTTCTTAAAAGCATATATCCTTCTAAAGAAGTTGTACCAAACAAAATATGTTATCAGCTATAGCGTTACGTTTTCGTTTGCCTCCTCCACACAATCTCTCTTGAAATAACGTATTATGCCGCAAAAAGCGGCACTCGCCATATACACAAAGCCGGCGGAATCCGGCGTTTTCCTCGAATCCGCGCCGCGAACGCTTCCGCCAGTAACGCGAAAGGACATGATTTTATCCTCCAAGGAGACGACGCTTTTTTGGACTGGAGCCGTAATTTTATCGCGCTTGTCGCGTTTAACGCCGTCGCCTGGGGCATCCCTCAAGCGGCGGCAACCTTTTTGCAAAGCCTGTTCGCGGATTGCGAGACCAAGCCGGACAATCACGGCAAGGTCGATGTCGCGGAAAAAACGCGGCGGCGGATGTGGTTGGGTTCAATGATAATGTTGTCAGAAATCATCGACTTTATGATTTGCAGAAGTCCGGACAAACGGAAAAAATGACTACGACTATAAGAGCTTTACCCGGTGGGGAAAATACCGCCGCGTATTATGCTTTGGATATTGCGTTAAAAAATATCTTCTTGATCCCGCTGTATCTTATGCCGCTGATGTCTAAATATATATCACCGAGTAAGTAATGAAGATAGGAATGAAAATATTAATTGAACAACTCGGAAATATAGAGGCAGAAAGATTTGTGTCTATATTATTAAGGGAACCATTTGATTATACAGAATGGAGGAAGAATAATTTGTGTGTTGGAATGACTATAGAAGGAATAAGTAAAGAAGCAATGAAAGTATATAATCAAAAAAATATATAAGCAGAAAAAACGGCACATAACAGGTCTGTTTACGCTTCGCCGCTAAAGCGGCTCGGCCACCGGTTTTGCTAGGTCATTCGCTATGCTCATTCCCACGCAAAACCTCCGGCACATTTTGTCCGCCCTGCAAATGCTACGCATTTGCTTATTCGGGCCGCCAAACCGTCGCATACAGCCGGAACGTTATATGCAATGCGCCCTAAATTTGGTTAAAAATAGTAAGAATAAAATTTATCGGGATAAAAAATATAATAAAAAAGTATTGTAATAAAATATACAGCAAGCGCCTACGGCGCAAAAATTATTTTGCCCCAAATTTCTTGTAGCAGGCGGCATCCGTGCCGCCTGAGATTTATCCGTTCCGGCTTAAGAACATATAAAAAAAATAAAAGCAAGGGTGGAAAGCGGCTACGCCGCCCCCTCGCCCCAAAACTCCATTTTTCTAAGAAATTTTACGAAAAAATACAAAAAACACTTTAGTTGGAGTTAGCTCCAAGTCCGATAATGGGACTATGACCATAACAGAAATTGCCGAAGAATACGGCCTGTCAACAGACACGCTCCGCTATTACGAGCGTATAGGTCTTATTCCTCCAGTAAGACGGAATAAGGCCGGAAATCGGGATTATAGCGAAATGGACCACCGGGTGATTGGTTTTGTCAAGCGTATGAGACAGGCGGGAGTGTCTGTAGAATCGCTCATTGAATACACGAAATTGTTGCGGCAAGGG